>JAVBKH010000272.1:0-8266 GCA_031554155.1 Oscillospiraceae bacterium | reverse complement strand
CCGCGAGTATACGTCAAATCGCGTTGTAAATTCTGCGGTTTTGTGCTAATATGGTAAAGGTTATTATGATATTTTTTGGAGGCAGATTATGGTTAAAGTACACCAAACAGGCGCGTATTTGCCCAAGAATTCCGAGCCTGTCCTCGAAAATTCCGAGCGAATGAAAGCAATTCAAAATATTCCGCAAAAATCGGAGGCCGCTAAAGGCACAATGGCCTATTCGATTTTGGAAAGCCACAACACCTCGGGTGACATGGGCAAGCTGAAAATCAAGTTTGACTCTATGGCGTCCCACGACATAACGTTTGTGGGGATTGTGCAAACAGCAAGAGCAAGCGGTTTGCGGGAGTTTCCGCTGCCGTATGTGCTCACTAATTGCCACAATTCGCTGTGTGCGGTGGGTGGCACAATCAACGAAGACGACCACATGTTTGGGCTTTCTGCCGCGAAAAAGTACGGCGGAATCTATGTTCCCGCGCATCAAGCGGTCATTCACCAATACATGCGCGAGATGATGAGCGGTTGCGGCAAGATGATTCTCGGGTCGGACAGCCACACACGCTACGGTGCACTTGGCACAATGGCAATTGGCGAGGGCGGCCCAGAGCTTGTGAAGCAGCTACTTGGGCGCACCTACGACGTAGATATGCCGCAAGTTGTGGCGGTGTACCTCACAGGCAAGCCGAACCAAGGCGTAGGCCCTCAAGACGTTGCTCTTGCGCTTATTGGCGCAGTGTTTTCGTCTGGAGCTGTCAAAAACAAGGTGCTTGAGTTTGTTGGCCCTGGTGTCGCAAATCTTACAGCCGATTATCGCATAGGTATTGACGTTATGACGACGGAGACAACGTGCCTATCTTCAATTTGGACAACTGATAGCGTTATTTCGGATTATTTTTCAGCTCATGGCAGAAAAGCTGACTACAAAGAGCTTGCGCCTGCTGACATGGCATATTACGACGGTCTTGTGACAATTGAGCTTGACAAGGTTAAGCCCATGATTGCGATGCCGTTCCACCCAAGCAACACCTACACCATTGAGGAATTGAACGCAAACCTTGAAGATATTCTTGCAGAGGTGGAAAAAACTGGCCAAAAGCAGCTCGAAAATCCTAAAATAAAGTTTAACTTGCGTGACAAAATCAAAGACGGCAAGCTCATTGTTCAGCAGGGAATTATTGCGGGTTGCGCAGGCGGCACATTTGAAAATATTTCCGCAGCCTCCGATATTGTGGGCAAAAAAGGGCTTGGCAGCGACGAATTTTCCCTTGCTGTGTATCCCGCAAGTCAACCTGTCAACCTTGCACTAACCACTGGCGGCCAAATTGCAAGCTTGATGTCGGCAGGCGCTGTGATTAGGACTGCGTTTTGCGGTCCATGTTTTGGCGCGGGCGATGTTCCTGCGAATAACGCGTTTAGCATCAGACATTCGACGCGCAACTTCCCAAACAGAGAGGGCAGCAAACCTGGCAACGGCCAGATTTCGTCAGTTGCGCTTATGGACGCGCGCAGTATAGCGGCGACTGCCATAAACGGCGGCAAGCTAACGGCGGCAACTGACCTTGATGTGTCCTACACAAATCCAAAATACGGTTTCTCAAGCGAGATTTACAAAAATCGTTGCTATTTTGGTTTCGGCAAGCCAGATGCGTCTGTTGAGCTAAAATTTGGCCCAGGAATTGCCGATTGGCCGAAAATGCAGCCACTAGCTGACGACCTTATGCTAAAGGTTGTTACGGTCATCACCGACCCAGTTACGACAACTGACGAGCTGATTCCGTCGGGTGAGACTTCAAGTTTTCGCTCCAATCCCCTCGGTCTCGCAGAATTCACGCTATCGCGAAAAGACCCCGCCTATGTTGGCGAGGCTAAGGCGGTGCAAAAGCTTGAGAGCTTGCGGTTGAATGGCGGAAACCCACTTGAAGCAGACAAAAACCTTGAAGCTGCGTTATTTGTAATGATTAGCGAGTTGCCCCAATTTGCCGACCGTCAAATTGGAAAAATTGGGATTGGCAGCGCAATTTTTGCAAGCAAACCTGGTGATGGCTCTGCCCGCGAACAGGCAGCAAGCTGCCAAAAAGTTCTTGGCACATTTGCAAACTTTGCTAATGAGTACGCTACCAAGCGTTACCGCTCAAACTTGATTAACTGGGGGATGCTGCCATTTTTGTGCGACAATGTTCCGTTTGAGAAGGGCTGCTACGTCTTTGTGCCGAACATTCGCAAGGCTGTAACTGACAAGGCAGCAGAAATACCCGCATATGTCCTCAACGCAAACGGTGCAAAGGAAATCACGCTGCGGCTTGGCGACCTCACCGACAGCGAGCGCGAGATAATTCTTGACGGTTGCTTGATAAATTATTATTCAAAGAACTAGCCATTTTCAAGCAAACAAAAATCCCCGCCGAAATCTCGGCGGGGATTTATAATTTAGTAAATTAAACTTACGCAGCGGCGTGCTTGCGTTGCTTGTATTCCTGCCATTTAACCCACAGCGGGCCTGCAATGCAGATAGAGGAATATGCGCCGCAGAAGAGACCGAGCAATAACGGGAACGAGAACGAGAATATTGATTCAACGCCGTAAATCGCAGCAACGATTGTGACCACAAGCATAGCTGCAAGCGCACAGAGCGTGGTGTTAATTGAGCGAGTCAAGCTCTGGTTAACAGAGATATTGACAAGCTGAGCAATAGACGTCTTTGACCCAAGCAAGCGTTTGTTTTCGCGAATACGGTCGTAGATAACGATTGTGTCGTTGAGTGAGAAGCCTAGAATGGTGAGCACGACCGCGATAAAGTTGTCGTTAATCGGAATTTTGAAGACAACAAACACACCGTAAACAATGATAATGTCGTGTATTAGTGCAACAACACCCATGACACCTGCGGACATTCCGCCGATTTTGCTAAAGCGAATAGCAACGTAAAGCACCATTAAAATTGAAGCAAATGCGACTGCCACAAGGCTTTTTGAGAAGAATTCTCTGCCTATGGTTGCGTCAACATTGTTGATTTGAATTGAGCGCAAATTGTTTTCGGGGAAAGCAGTGTGCAAGTCATCAGTGAGTTTTGACATTTGGTCTGCTGAAAGGCTTTGTGTTCCTGGGAAAGAAACAACCAATGTTTCAAGTCCGCTACCCACGTCCTTAGCGTTTTGGATGCCTACATCTCCACCAAATAATGACTCAACTTTTTGTTCAAATGCATCAGTATCAAGCGAGCCATCGTAAGCGTAAGTCACCATTGAGCCGCCGCGGAACTGAATGTCAAGCTGAACGCCGAATATAAATGTGCACAGTATTATTGCGACTGTCAAAGCAATGGAGATTGTGAAAAACTTTTTAGAATTGCCGATAAAATCAAACTTAATCATTATTTGCTACCCCCATAAAGCCATGCCTTGCGAAGTGGCTTGAATTTGGATATGGATGTGACCATAATCTTGGTAGCCCAAACGCCCATGACAAAGTTTGCGATAACACCCATTAGCAATGTAAAGCCAAACGAATAGATTGTGCCTTCAGTTGCAGGGCCGAACATGAAGAATACTGGTGTGAGAATTCTTGAGAAAAAGCTTGCAGGAGGGCCAAACGCGCCCATTAGCACGATTGAAACTATAACAACGGTGATGTTACCATCAAAAATTGCGGTGAATGCACGCTCATAACCGTTGCTAATTGCGCCGTCAATCGTTTTGCCGCTTTTGATTTCTTCCTTGATACGCTCGGAGGAGATGACGTTTGCGTCAACACCGAATCCGATTGAAAGGATAATACCTGCGATACCAGGCAGCGTCAGCGTGAAGCTTGGCAGGTTGCCAAAATATCCCGTTAACGCTGCAATCATGAGGCCTACTTGACCAGTGAGAGCGATAACAGCGACTAAACCAGGCAGACGGTAGTAAAGAATCATGAAGATTGCAACTGCTGCGAATGCTATGATTCCTGCGAGTACCATTGCGTCCTTTGCGCCTAAGCCCAGAGTAGGAGAAATTGTGTTGTAGTTTTCAGTTTGAAGCTTGAACGGCAACGCACCTGCGTTGATTTTATCTGCGAGGTCTTTAGCTTCCTCAACGGTAAAGTCACCGACGATTATCGCTTTTCCGTCGCTAATCTTGTCGTTAACACTAGGATACGAAATTCTTGTGTCGTCCATCCAGATTGAAATAATCTGACCAACCAAGCGACCTGTGGCATCTGCAAATTTCTTTGCGCCGTCGTCGGTTAGCTGCAAGTCAACAGTCGGTCGGTCAGCTGCTGCACCTTGATATGCAGGGGTGAAAACCACTGACGCGCTCTTGATGTCCTTGCCTTCAAGAATAACAGTGTTTGCTGTAGTTCCTTTTGGGCGGCCTAGCTCGTCAACATCGTTGCCCTCGCGGAACGTTAGCAAAGCTGTTTCGCCAAGCTCTTTTATGGCTTGCTCGGGGTTGAAGTCAGCTTCGTCAGATTTCCATGGAAAGCGCACAATAATGCGGTCTTTAGCCATATCTGTGTAAATCTCGTAGTCGGTTATGTTCTGCGAAACCATGCGAACCTTTATGATTGATTCCGCTGCCGACATCTCGCTATCAGTGGCGTTGAAGTCAGCAGGTGGCGAGAATGTTACATCGACGCCGCCGCGAATATCAATACCCCAACGAATATCGTCAGCGCCCTTGAGTATGGTCCTCTTAATGTCGCCATACTGTGTTCTAATGCCTGTAAAGCTCGTCGCGGTAAAGGCAAGAATCAGAAAAGCAACAATGAAAAAGACAGATTTGCCCGTTCTTTTCATTTACAGTCCTCCAACAAAAAATCTCGATGTAAAAAGCCCGTCTGCGCATAAAACAGACTAACTTATAGATTATATTGCAAAATTTGTCAAAAGTCAACGGTTGCGCGCGGCAGTAACCGTGTTTTTCATGAGAGTTGCAATAGTTGTGGGGCCAACTCCACCAGGAACAGGCGTAATATAGCCTGCAATCGGCTCTACTGACGCAAAATCAACGTCGCCGCAAAGCTGGCCGTTTTCGTCGCGGTTCATGCCAACGTCGATGACGACTGCACCCTCCTTGACCATATCCGCCGTAATAAACTTGGCTTTTCCCACAGCCGCAACAAGAATATCAGCGCGCTTGCAGACTTCGGCAAGATTTTTCGTCTTGGAATGGCAAATTGTCACAGTTCCGTTTTGATGTAGTAAAAGCATAGCCATTGGCTTGCCGACAATATTTGAGCGACCTACCACAACACAGTCCTTGCCATCAACAGAAACACCTGTGGACGCAATCAGCTCCATGACGCCCGCGGGAGTACATGGCAAAAAGGAATAGTCGCCGACCATGATATGGCCTACATTTTCCGCATGAAACGCGTCAACGTCCTTTTCTGGTGGGATTGCTGCGAGGACATCGGTCTCGTCAAGGTGTTTGGGAAGTGGTAGCTGCACTAAAATTCCGTGAATATTCGCGTCCTCACTTAGTCTTTTTATTAAAGAAAGCAAGGTCTCCATGGTGGTGGTTTCTGGCATATCGTAACGCTCGGAGTAAATCCCAAGCTCGGTGCAGGCCTTTTCCTTTCGGCCAACATACACCTTTGACGCTGAATCTTCGCCGACGATAACCACAGCAAGCCCTGGGGCTTTGCCAATTGATTTTAGCTGCTCAACCTCTGCTTTAATTTCCGCTTGGATTTTTTGTGCGACAGCTTTGCCGTCAATTATCTTCGCCACTTTTTTCACCTTCTTTGTTATTTTCATTATCTTTGTCAGAGCTTGCAAGTTCCTCAAGTTCTTCGGTTTTTTCTTCCGTTTCCTCTTTGATTTCTGCTTTTACAAGCTTTTCTTTTTTCTTATAGAATTCCCCTGCGAGAACAGCTTTGCCCTCGTCCGTGTTGACATAGAGCTTTAAAAAGTCGACATCGTTTGCTCGGCGAATTTTTGAGAGGGTAGCGGTCAAACCAAGAACTGACGCCAACACGCAAAGTAAAGCCAAAATTTGCGATACGCGCATTGTGCCAAGCATTAGGCTGTCTGTGCGCAATCCCTCGATGAAAAAGCGACCGAGACCATACCAACCGAGATACACAAGTCCAATCTGGCCGTCAAAACGGCGGCGCTTAGTAAACCAAGCCACGAACAGGAAGCCAAGCAAGCACCACATGCTTTCGTAAAAAAATGTGGGGTGAACAGGAAGCGAGGGGTCAACTTTGACTCCAAGTTGGGAAAGTGTAGCGGAATTTTCGTTTAAATACCACGCAATGGACGGGCTAGTCATGCCCCACGCAACATTTGTGTTGCTGCCAAAAGCCTCCATATTCACGAAGTTGCCCCATCTTCCCACAGCTTGTCCTAGCAAAAGGCCACCTGCCGCCAAGTCGAGCATGGGCAGCAGCTTAACTTTGCGAAATTTGCAAACAAGAATTGCCGCAATTACGCCGCCGATTATGCCGCCGTAAATTGCAAGGCCGCCCGAGCGCAAATCGAACACCGACAAGGGGTTTTGGCTGTATGTATCCCACCTAAACGCCACATAGTAAAGCCTTGCACCGATTATTCCGCACAAAACTCCGCCGAGAATAACGTCCATCACACGGTCGCCATCAAGACCAAAAGTCTTTGCCCGCGTCAAAATATAGGACGCTGCCACGAGAAAAGCAAGCGCAATGATTATGCCATACCAATAAATTGGGTTGCTGCCAACGGTGAAAGCCACGCGGTCAATTTCAAATTGAAGCCCCAGACCAGGGAAAGATAGAATTTCTGGCATGTGAAAACTCCTTTGCTTTTTGCACATTGAGATTTGATTGTAGGAAGTTTAATTAAAGCTGCCGAAAACGGAGTCTAACCCCGTTTTCGGCCACATTTTGCTTTAGCTGCGCACTATTGAAATAGCTGATTTGCTTACCTCAAAGCTTGTTGCGAAGCGATTTTCAAGGTCGGCTTGTTCAAGCTCGGCAACAATATCAAGCAGACCATAAAGCGGCATTTCGTCTGCAAAATATGTCGCAACCATAAGCCCTGCAACGGTGTCCACCTTGCCGTACATGCCGATATATCGGCCGTAAATAGCTTTTTTTGCCCTTGAAAAATCGTCGGCGCAAATACCCTCGCTGTGAAAACGCTCGACTTCCTTTTTAATTTCGTCAAAGACCTTTTGAGGGTCACGACTTTCGCCTGCGAACATAGCAAGCGAGTAGTCGCGGCTTGACATTGATTCGCCGCCGAAAGTCTGATTAATAAGGCCTTCATCGTAAAGTTTACGGTAAAGAGGAGACGCTTCGCCCGCGATAATTTCAAGCAAAACTTCGTCAATAACTTGGCCGCGAACATTTTCCTGCTCTGTGCCTGCTTTGCCCTTGAATCCAATCTGGAAAAGAGGCTGCGCCACAGGCAGCTTTTGCTCCACAAAGTTTATGCGAATGTCCTCTGGCTCGTCGGAAGTACCTCTTGTAATCTCCACGTCTTCGGCTTTTTTGAGGATTCTATCTGCGGCCTCTAGAACGACTTCTGGGTCAAAGTTGCCTGCAACGGCAAGCACCATGTTGCCGAGATTGTAGAACGTGTTATAGCAGCGATAAAGCAAATCTGCGTCAATTTTCGCGATGGAATCCACTGTTCCCGCAATGTCTGTGCGAACGGGGTTGTTGTGGTAAAGTGCGCCTAAAAGGTTGAAAAATACGCGCCAATCCGCACTATCATCGTACATTTTTATTTCCTGCCCAATTATACCCTGCTCTTTTTGCACAGTTGCGGCAGTGAAGTAGGGGTTAGTCACAAAGTTTAGCAAAATGTCGATTGATTCTGCAAAATTTTCGGAGCAGGAAAACAGGTACGCTGTGCGGTCAAATGAGGTATAGGCGTTGGCAGACGCGCCAGTTTTAGCATAGAGCGAAAAAGCGTCGCCGTCCTCGCTTTCGAATAGCTTGTGCTCAAGAAAATGCGCGATGCCCTCGGGAACTTCGGCAAAACCATTGTCCTTGTTAGTTTTAAAGCAAGTGTCAACAGAACCGTATTTTGTGGCAAAAAGCGCGTATGCGCTTGAAAAGCCCTGCATTGGGCAAAGCAAAATGGTCAAGCCAGACTTATGCTGAATCTTGGTGTATTCTTCGCGCAAGCGTGCTGATTTAATAATTTCGGCCATGTTAGTCGCCCTCCTTTTCGTTGCCTGTGAGGAAGTAAACCGTGTCTAGCGTGATACCTTTGGCGGCGGCAATAACCTGCTCGCGGGTTACGGCGTTGATTGCAACTACGTCTTGCTCTGGGGTCACGCATTGGCCGCGCAAAATC
>JAVBKH010000137.1:0-11184 GCA_031554155.1 Oscillospiraceae bacterium | reverse complement strand
CAGCGGCAACAACCAATATTGCAATATCCGTGACGTTTGCACCGCGGGCACGCATTGAAGTAAAGGCCGCATGTCCTGGTGTGTCAAGGAACGTGATTTTCTTGCCGTGAACATCGACTTGATATGCGCCGATGTGTTGCGTGATTCCGCCTGCCTCGCCTGTTGTTACGGTTGTTTTACGAATGTAGTCAAGCAGGGAGGTCTTGCCGTGGTCAACGTGACCCATGACTACGACTATCGGGCTTCTTGTTTCAAGGGAATCGTCAGTGTCTTCTGTTACATCAAAGAGGCGCTCCTCAATTGTTACGACAACCTCGGGCGAAACTTTTGCGCCGATTTCAATAGCGACCATAGCGGCTGTGTCATAGTCGATAACTTCGCTTACTGATGCCATAACACCAACGCTCATTAAACGCTTGATGACTTCGGAGCTTTGCACTTTTAGGCGCAGTGCCAAGTCACCAACGGAAATTTGTTCTGGCAATGTAATGTCAAGCTTTTGGCGGCGTTGACGTTCCATCTCAAGTTTTTTAATTTTAGCAGCGTCCTTGTCCTTGCGAGACATAAATGGCTTGCCTCTTTGCGCAGACTTCTGGTTAAGCTTTTGCTTGCGGACACCAGTGTCCTTTTTGGCAAGGTTTGTGGGCGCAATGGTCTCGTAACGCTCGTTGTATTTGTCAAGATTAACCTTGACTGTGCGCATATCCACGTGACGGTCCGAAGTTTGAGCTTGCTCGACTTGGCCGCTTTGCGCTTGAGCCTGCTGTTGCGCTTGAATTTGTGCAGGTGTTTGCTGTTGCGGTGGACGGTTGTGGCTTTGTTGTTGCACAGGCACAGGCTTTTTCTGCGGAGGTCTCTGGCCTTGTGGCGGTTGTTGGAATTTGTTTTGTTGCGACACTTGCGGGCGCTGTTGCAACGGCCTTTGTGGCTGTTGTTGTTGCGACTGCTGTTGTGCTTGTGGTGCCTGCCCTTGTGGTGCCTGCCCTTGTGGAGTCTGCGGCCTTTGTTGCTGCTGCATCGGTGGCCTTTGTTGTTGCTGTTGCTGCATCGGCGGCCTTTGCTGTTGTTGCTGCATTGGCGGTCTCTGCTGCTGTTGTTGCGGCGGGCGTGGGGGAGGAGCTGCCTGCGCCATAGGTGCAGGGGTAGCCTCCAAAATTGGCGCAACTACTGGGCGAGGAGCGACAACAGGCTGTGGCGGCGGCGAAGCTTTCTTTCGCTCTGCGGCCTGCGCAAAGTAAGCGTCAAAATTTTCGACGCTGTGTTCTTTGGTGTAGTGGTTGAAAATCAAGCTTAGCTCGGCTGGCTCTAGTGCGGTCATGTGCTTTTTAGGCTCGCCGCCAAAATATTTGCCTAGTAATTCAACTATATCCTTGCTATTGAGTCCAAGGTCTTTCGCGACCTCATGTACTCGGTATTTTTCCATCATACTGTCAAATCCTCCTCTTTCGCGCGAGATATTTCGCTTTTAACAGCTTCTCTAAGGCCCTTGTCAGTCACGGCGAGTATACCCGCGCGCTTGCCCGTTTTCCCTTCAATCTCGCTAATGGTAACGGGGGCCGAAATCACTTCGACATTTGCTTTATTTGAAATAAACCCTATTTCTTTGGCGCTTTTTGGTGATAAATCCTTAGCGGTTAGCACCAGACATGCCTCGTGCTTTTTGACTGATTCAGCCACAGCATCAAAGCCGTGAACCAGTTTGCCCGCTTTTCGGCAAATACCAAGCAGGGAAAGCAGTTTATCCTCCACCTTGCTCACGCATTGCCTCCTCCAAGCTCGTATACACTTCGTCGGGAATTTGGCATTCAAGCGCGCGCTCGAGTCTTTTAGCGCGTCTTGCCTGCTTCAAGCAGGTTTCGTTTGGGCAAAGGTAAGCCCCACGTCCGGATTTTTTGCCGCTCAAATCAAGCGAAATTTCACCGTCGGGGCTTCGCACAATGCGCACAAGCTCCTTTTTGGTTTTTCGCTCGGAGCAACCCGAACACATACGAAGTGGAATTTTTTTTGGTTTTACTGACAGAATTAATCACCCTAAACAAAATTTATTCGCCGTAGAAGCCGCTTTCGGGTCTTATATCAATTTTCCAACCTGTTAGCCTTGCGGCTAGTCTGGCATTTTGGCCTTTGTTGCCTATTGCAAGGGAAAGCTGTTGGTCGGGAACAGTTACATGGCAGCTTTTTGCGTCAGCGTCTTCAACCTCAACACCAAGAACCTGTGCGGGGGAAAGAGCTTCCGCAATAAACTGGGCTGGGTCGTCGGAGTACTTGATGACGTCGATTTTTTCTCCGCCAAGTTCATCAACTATATCTGTAACGCGAACACCTTTTGGGCCGATACATGCGCCCTGTGCGTCCACATTTTCGTCCTTGGAGTAAACTGCAATCTTTGTTCGCGAACCTGCTTCGCGGGCAATGGCCTTGATTTCGACTGTTCCGTCGTAAATTTCTGGCACTTGCATCTCAAACAAGCGCTTTACAAGACCAGGGTGTGTGCGGGAAATCATGAGGCGTGGGCCTTTTTCGGAGCTGATAACGTCAACAACATAAACGCGAATTCTCTCGCCGTCTCGATAACGCTCACTTGGGACCTGCTCACTTTTAGGTAGAATGGCTTCGTGCTTGCCGATTTCAAGGGTAACATTCCCTTTGCGTTCATCAATGCGTAGCACAGTTGCTGTTACTATGTCGTGTTGGCGGCTTTGATATTCATGTAAAAGTTGGTCGCGCTCGCCCTCTCGAATACCTTGGCGTATGACGTGCTTTGCGGCTTGTGCGGCAATGCGGCCAAATTCCTTTGTCTCCATTGGAATTTCAACAACTGAACCGACTTGGGCTTTTTTATCATATCTTGCGGCAGCTTCAAGCGAAATTTCGTTGGCAGGGTCTTCCACGTTTTCTACAACAGTCTTGCGGAATGCTACATAAAAGCGGCCTGATTTGGGGTCAATTTCCACAATATGGTCTTGGTTTCCCTCAATATCGCGCTTTAATGCAATTGCAATGGCGTTCCTGATTTTTTCGAGAAGATAATCCATTGGAATACCCTTTTCTTTTTCAAGAAGCGACAGTGCCTCAAAAAATTCGCCGTTCATTCGTCTAGTCCTCCAATTTCGTAATCACCTACAAGCCTTATGCTTGCAGCCTCTGATTTTATGAAACACATCTCAACGTCGTCGTCGAGCAAAATTTTTATTTCTTCGCCGTCTTTGGACAAAAGCTCGCCTGTAAAGTCTCGCTTGCCCTCAACAGCTCTAATAAAGTGCACTTGCACATCAAAACCCATATATTCTTCAAAATGCCAATCCTTCACAAGCTCTCGCTCAATTCCAGGGGACGACACCTCAAGTGTGTAGGCTTGTTCAATGGGGTCTTCTGCGTCTAGCAGCTTGTCGACAGCGCGGCTGATAAATTCGCAGTCGTTAATATCAACGCCGCCTTCTTTGTCGATAAAATACCGCAAGTACCACAGGCTGCCCTCTTTTTCAAAGCGAACATCCCATAGAATAAGGCCTCGTTCCTTGATAAGTGGCATGACTAAGCGTTCAGCAATTTGCACTGTGCTTTCCTTCTTTTTTTGTGCCAAGACGTATCCTCCCGATGCAAAAGTACTCCAACACGACGAAAGAGCGGGTTTCTTCCCACTCTTTCCTCAACGTCTTATTATCTAACTGTACTTGATTGTAGCATAGTTTTAATTAAATTGCAAGCAAATTCTTCCGAATTTAGCAATCATTCTTCCATTTGTTTGCCTAAGAATGCTGCGGCTGTGGCGATAAGCTTAACTTCAACCTCGCCTGCGCTGCCGCTTGCTTCGTCGGCCAAAAACATTATAATGCCGCAAACGTCGCCCGAAGTGATAATTGGCGCGCCTGTCACCGCAAAGCGGTCAATTCCTTCTACGGGCTGTAGCTTGTTGTTGTCGTTAGGGCCAAAAACTTTTCTGCCCTCCATGCAATCTTCCAAAGCGGCTGAAACACGTCTTTCAAGCATTTCCTTTTTAGGAATACCCGCTACTGCAATAACGTGGTCACGGTCACAAACCACAACGGGTCTTGCCGCTGTGCGGTGCAAAACTTCAGCATATTGAGATGCAAATGTGCCAAGCTCGCCTAGCGGAGAGTACTTTTTAAATATAACTTCGCCGTCATTTCCAGTATATATTTCCAGCGGGTCTCCCTCTCGGATTCTCATTGTACGTCTAATTTCCTTAGGGATTACCACTCGTCCCAAGTCGTCAATTCTTCTCACTATTCCGGTTGCTTTCATATGATAAATATCCTCCCTTAGCATAGAAGTGCTGTAACTTAAATTATTTTTGAAGCCAAATCAAAAAAATTTGGCAACTGCGCTTCGTTTTCTATTATTTACTCTGACTGTAATATTATTCTTATTTTGGCAGGGAAAAATAAAACGAAGCCTAGCCGTGTTCGAAAGTTAATTTTTATTTGAATTCTTCTATGTTATATGGTATATTAATTTCGTGTTAAATTCAATTGTTTGTCCTGTTTTTAATACTGGTAAAATAAGGCAATAATTTTGTTAGTTGGCATGATACAGGCGAAAACGGCACTACCATTTGCTTAATGGATAGATTAACAACACGTTAACGTATGAAAGGGATGGCTATAATTTGGCCGAACCAATTATTAAAGTTAAAGAGCTGCGCAAGGTTTACATGGTGGGAAATGAACAGGTCGTAGCTTTAAATAAAATTTCTCTGGATATTGCGTCAGGCGAGGTCTGTTGCATTGTCGGTACGTCAGGCTCGGGTAAATCAACTTTGTTAAATCAGCTAGCAGGCCTTGAAAAGCCATCTCGCGGCAGCGTGGTTATAGGCGGACACAACATCTCGGAGTTTAGCGAAAATCGGCTTGCGAGATTTAGACAAAAAAATATTGGCTTTATTTTTCAGTCATACAATCTTATTCCCGCGCTGACAGCACTTGAAAATGTTGGTTTACCTTTACTTTTTAGGGGAATATCAAAACCAAAGCGCGAAAAGGCTGCAAAAAAAATTCTGCTTGAGGTTGGCCTTTCGGGAAGAATTCGCCATAAGCCCTCGCAAATGAGCGGAGGCCAGCAGCAGCGCGTGGGAATTGCGCGTGCATTTGTGGCTAACCCAAAGATAATTTTTGCGGACGAGCCAACGGGTAATCTGGACTCGCGCACGACAATTGAAGTCATGCGAATGATGGTGCGACTTGTCCGCGAAAACCACCAGACGCTTATCCTTGTTACCCACGACCCCGAGCTTGCCAAATATGCTGACCGCATAGTAACCCTGTTTGACGGCAACATCAAAAGTGATGTGCGCAACACCTCGCTCGTTGATATTATGACAGAGGACGAGCAGCACAAGCTGATAGATGAAAACAACACAGACGACACGCAAAAAGGAGTGCAAAATGAAGAAAACCTCAGTTAGAGTTATTGCAATAATTTTAGTTGCTCTGTTATTGCTTGGAATATTCTCCAGTGCCATCGCCATGCTTTCCTTTGCCACGGTGGCCACATCTGGAACAACTGGGCAAATTATAACCGCAGACACAACGGTGAGCAAGACGTTGACAGTGGGCAAAGTTGCAACGGGACTGCAAATAAAGTTCAACACTCTTACGCCTCTCTCAGAGACTGACGGCGTTTACATCGCCGACGACATTGTAATGCCTCTGGACTCATCGTTTGGGTGGAGCTACAACACCACTGTCAAGGTTACAGCGAAGACGAGAGCTGTAGATAACAGAAGTGTTCCTTACTATGAAGTTGTGGTCAACAATGTACAGTACAACGGCGGCAGCACAAAGGCACTCGTATTTACATTACTTGCCGCATCGGATATTAATGGCAGTGTCGACTTCAATATTCCCATTTCAAACAAATATTTCAAGGAAAGCTCATCTAGCGGAGACGAACAGCCAGCCTCCGATATTGTGGTGATGAGCACAATAGTCAAGGATAAAGCGGGAAACCAACTTTCAACTGTGGACAAAGACACGCCAGCATTTTCAGTCGAAGTAAATTTCTTCGATATGGGGTTAAAGGGTCTCGGCAAGCCAGAGCTTCAAGCCGCTAAAAAATATGCGTACATTACGTCGCCCACAGGGTTTAAGCTGTACAGCGGCAGCAGCGGCGAGATTGAGCTTGTTTCCACGTCCCAAGAATACCCCCGTTTTAGGGCGACCTTTCACAATATTGCAAGTGATGGAACTCAAAACACTCTGCAATTTAGAATTCAATACGATATGGACGCATACGAAAAAAGCATCAAAGGCACAGGCGCCGCAACTTTGTATCAAGTTAAAACTTCAAGCGAGGACGACACCGTTGCCCCACTAAAGCCCAACATAATTGTGCAGGAATATTCCTACGGCAAAAACGCAATTATTGCAGGCAGCGAGTTTAATCTGGACATTGTTTTCGCCAACACTAGCAAATCTATAGACGTTGAAAACGTGGTAATGACTGTTGAGCCTGCCAATGGTTTTATTATTGCGGCGGCTTCAAACACCATGTATTTTCCAAGCATGAAGCAGGGCGAGACAAAACCGCACTCGGTTTTACTGCGGGCCTTGCCTTCGGGCAATTCGGCAGCGACTGGCGCAGGTGTTACCACAGATTACAGTGTGCAAGTAAAATTCAGCTACCAATATCTAAGCAAAAAAGAATACGCCACAGGCGAAACTTCCGTTAAAATTGCAATACCCGTAATTCAACTCGACCGCTTTGCGGTTGGCGAAATTACCGACTACACACAGTTCCTACAAGTGGGCGGCGAGGGTTACATCTCTGTGCCGATTTCAAACAAAGGCAAATCTGCCACATTAAATATTACTGGCGGCGTCGTTGCGCCAAACGAGGCGGACATCGTTTCTGGCGATGTGAACTTTGGCAACCTTGAAGCGGGAAAGTCAAGCACCATTGACTTGAGCATTGTCATCAACGTCCCTGGTGAATTTAAGGGCGAGGTTGAGGTCTCCTACGAGGACGAGTACATGAATCCAAAGAAAATTCGCGTGCCAGTCTCAATTATGGTAGAAGAACCGCCACCTCCGACAGATACTGCGCCACCTGTTGACCCGAACATGGCTCAAAAACCTGCTGCACCCGCCTTGCCGTCAATAATTTTATGTTCCCTTGGTGGCCTTTTTATTGCCGCACCAATTGCGCTTTATTCAATTAAACGCATCAAGGCGCGCGGAGGCGAAGACATTAATGAAGATTTTTGATTTGCTGTCAATGTGTATCCATAACCTTGTAAGGCGAAAGTTTCGCACACTTTTGACGGTTATCGGCGTTGTTATCGGAACAACCTCAATTGTAATGATGATTTCGCTTGGAATTGGAATAAGCACACAGCAGGAAGAGCAACTTAAAATGTGGGGCGACCTCACTATAATTCAAGTGTGGTTTGGTGGCGGAGGAACTCAAACCCAAACAGCTCTCGACGACGACGCTATCGCGAAAATTGCTGAAATTGAGGGCGTTGACGTTGCAACTCCCTTTATGCGGCTAGAGCTAAACTCCGAGCCTGTGATAACAACAGGCAAAAGCAACCAGTATCGTTGGCGTTACCCAGAAATTGTTGGTTTAAACCCAGAAGCTATCGAAAAGCTTGGCTACAAAATAAAGGAGGGCGAATCCCTGCCCACTGGCAAAACCAAGGAAATCAAGGTGGTTTTTGGCGGGTCGGCGGCCTACAACTTCGAGGATAGCCGCAAAAAATTCAACAACATGCGAAGCGAGTGGCCAGACGAAAAAGGTGAGATTCAGCAACCATTCTTTAATCCCTTGATGGAAAAATTCAAGTTTACAATCCCACCTGTAACACAGGAAAACGGCAACACAGGCTCAAAGCTTGAGTATGAATTCGAAGTTGTGGGTACACTTGTGGGTGAGCGCAACAAAAGCGAAAGCATGTGGAATATATTTGTGCCGCTTGAGGTGGCAAAGCAAATTCAAGCGGACTACAACAAAGAAAATGGCATAAAGACACCAAAAAGTCAGAAGAAAAGTTACAATGAAGTCAAAGTCAAAGTGCTTGACATGGACCAAATCCCAGACATTGAAAAGCAAATCAAAGACATGGGCTTTGGCACTTGGAGCATGGAAAGTCAGCGCAAGGAGACCCAAAAAAGTATGCAGCAAATGCAGCTAATTTTAGGCGGACTTGGCGCAATCTCCCTGCTTGTTTCTGCAATTTCAATCACAAACACCATGATTATGTCCGTCTACGAGCGAACCCGCGAAATTGGCATCATGAAAGTGCTTGGCTGCCTTGTGGGCTACATTCGCACTTTGTTTTTGATGGAGGCGGGCTTCATCGGGTTTTTCGGCGGCATTTTCGGTATTGGAATAAGCTATTTGCTTTCTACTCTGCTCAACGTGTTTGGCAGTGCAGCAATGGCGGGCGGTGGCGGTGGTCGCCGCAGCTTGGTGGGGATGTTGGGCTTAGGTCGTGGTGTTGAGGGCGCAGCAGCCAAAATTTCTATAATTCCGCTGTGGCTTGTGCTTCTCGGCCTAGTTTTCGCCACAGGTATTGGGCTAATTTCGGGATTTTATCCCGCAAACAGAGCCGTGAAAATTTCTGCACTTGAAGCCATCAAGCAGGAATAGCGCTATAAAAATTGCGTATCGCTTGCAAGCAGCAGCTTTTTGATGTATAATTTAACATTATTTGAAAACAAAGGGGTAATTACCGTGAAAATGACCACTGTAGCAAGTCTGTTTGCCTCCCCAAGCGATTTTGACGGCAAGTCAGTCACAGTCGGCGGTTGGATTAAAACACTGCGCGATTCGAAATCCATTGGCTTTATTGAACTTGGAGACGGCAGCGCGTTTAAGAATTTGCAGGTGGTTTTTGAAGAGAGCAAGGTAAACAATTACAAGGAAATTGCCAAGCTCAACGTCGGCGCAGCAGTCGTGGTTGAGGGCACAGTAGCTCTCACCCCAACGGCAAAGCAGCCGCTTGAACTTCATGCAAAGCTTATAACTGTCGAGGGTGAATCCGCACCAGACTTCCCGCTGCAAAAGAAGCGTCATTCTCTCGAATATCTTCGCTCCATTGCGCATTTGCGCCCCCGCACAAACACCTTTGGTGCAGTGTTTAGAGTTCGCAGTGTGGCTTCGTTTGCGCTGCACAGCTTCTTCAACGAGCGCGGCTTCGTCTACGTTCACACGCCAATTATCACAGGCTCTGACGCCGAAGGCGCAGGCCAAATGTTCCGCGTCACAACCCTTGACGACAAAGCTCCACCCCTCACAAAGTCTGGCGAAGTGGACTACAGCGAAGACTTTTTTGGCAAGATGACAAGCCTAACCGTATCGGGTCAGCTTGAAGCCGAAACCTTTGCGCTTTCCATGCGCAACGTCTACACTTTTGGCCCAACTTTCCGCGCGGAAAACTCCAACACGCCGCGTCACGCCGCTGAATTCTGGATGCTTGAACCAGAGATTGCATTCTCCGACTTGACCGACAACATGGCGCTTGCGGAGGATATGCTCAAATATACTCTAAAATATGTGCTAGAGCATTGCCCAGATGAAATGCAGTTCTTCAACGACTTCTACGACAAAGAGCTACTTGAGCGGCTAAACGGCATTGTTGAGGCAGCTTTCGGGCGAGTAACGTACACAGAGGCCATTGAAATTCTTGAGCAAAACAAAGATAAATTCGAATATCCTGTGTATTGGGGTTGCGATTTGCAGACAGAGCATGAGCGCTTTTTGTCGGAGCAAATATTCAAGCGGCCTGTATTCGTCACAAATTACCCCAAGGAAATCAAGGCATTTTACATGCGAATGAATGACGACAACAAGACCGTTGCCGCTATGGATTTACTTGTGCCAGGTGTGGGCGAATTAATCGGGGGAAGTCAGCGCGAGGAGCGACTCGATTTCCTTGAAAAGCGCATGGCTGAATGCAACCTCACCACCGAAGGCTACGAGTGGTATCTCGATTTGCGCAAATATGGCGGCACAAAACATGCAGGCTATGGCCTTGGTTTTGAGAGGCTAATAATGTATATCACAGGTATTTCGAACATTCGCGACGTTATACCCTTCCCCAGAGTCACAGGCTCTGCTGAATTTTAATTATGAATAATGCAAACAACTTAAAAGAATATCTCACAAAGCTCGCTGCTGGCGGGCTTTGTGTTGCGTTTTCTGGCGGAGTTGACTCTGCCGTTTTGCTCAAAACCGCCTGCGAAGTTTGCGACAATGTTCATGCTGTGACGCTGTACTCGGATTTTCACTCACCCTTGGAGGCAAGCGAGGCAGAACATTTGGCAAAAGAATACGGCGCGAACTTTAAGCTAATCAATATGGTTTTGCCCGACGAAGTGATGGATAATCCCACCAATCGCTGCTACCTCTGCAAAAACGCAATATTTACCGAAATAAAAAAGTACGCAGCAGAAAACGGTCTCGCTTATGTTTTGGACGGCACAAACGCCGACGACTTAAATGAATACAGACCAGGGCTTAAAGCATTATCAGAGCTTGGAGTCAAAAGCCCGCTTGCGGAGTTGAAACTCCCAAAAAGCGAAGTGCGAAAAATTGCGGCAGAAATTGGAATTACAGTTGCATCAAAGCCTTCGGCACCTTGTCTTGCAACGAGAATACCATATAATACGCGAATTGAGCCTCAAGTTCTCGCTAAAATTGACGAGTTTGAAAACTACATTAAAACCAAAGGCTTTGCCGTTGTAAGGGCGAGAGTTCACGGCGACCTTATTAGAATTGAGGTTGCAAAAGAAAAGCTTGAACAGCTTTTCGCTATTCGCGACGATGTTGCTGCGAAGGCAAAAATTCTTGGATTCTTGCATGTTACCATTGACCTTGAAGGCTTTCGAAGCGGCACTTACGACACAAAATTATAAAAACACGGTGTTCTGTTATTAACGCAGAACACCGTGTTTGTTATTTGCTTATAGTCAATAGACTTGTAATGTGACAGATGTTCTTTTCTTTAGGAGAAAAGAACCAAAAGACCTTTTTGAGATACACAAGACTTTATCTCTTTTATGCCTGGTCTATTACCGCGAGAAGAACGCAACCTCGTTTATACCGTTTTGGGTAAAGCCAAAACTCACTCATCTGCGAACCCATCACACTTCTTTTGTGCAGTCTGTTTTCTAGTTTGTTGAATTCACTATTCTTTGATAGAATTTTGCTTTGTTTCAA
>JAVBKH010000169.1:0-13338 GCA_031554155.1 Oscillospiraceae bacterium | reverse complement strand
GACTTGCCTACGCAGCAAGTCATTTTTTTGTTATTGATATAGCCAATAAACTTAATATAGTTGGTACAAAAGACGTGTGACGGGTTCGTAGATGAATGAGTTTTGGCTTTACCCAAAACGGTATAAACGAGGTCTCATTCTTCTAGCGGCGACAACCTAAGCATAAAAAGATGAAGACTTACATCTCTCAAAAAGGTCTTTTGATTCTTTTCTCCTTAAGAAAAGAATATTGGTCGCATTACAAGTCAATTGACTATAAAACCTTTGCTCACTGCAAAAAGATAAATGCGGCAGCAGCGCCAACAGCCGCGGCTGATGCAAGCTTTAACGCCTTAAACCAAAAACCTGTTTCGTGGTAAAACCGAGGTCTAAGCTTTAAATTTGCGATATAATCCGAGGCCTTGCGACGAAGCTGTTCGCTGTCGTTTTGGTGGCTTTCGGGCCGTACGAATAAGATTGCGCGCTCAAAACAGCTATTGCCTGTGTCGGAGATTTCGATAACGTTTTTGTTAACACCCTTGAGCATAATTTTTCCCCCAAAGCTATATTTTTAGTTAATCACCTTCTAATTTCATATTATTGACAATAAAGTCTGCAATATTCTAGTAAAAAAAGTTGTCATAATAAGTATTTGTTTTTTCTTACATAAAATTATTCATCGTCTAGTAATAGTAGTTGACAAGCTGTATTGCGGTATATTTAGTAGTTTTTTGCTTATGTTAATTTCACGTGGCTGTGGGTTAATCCTGATTATTCGTAGGCATGCTGCATATTATACGAAGCGTAAACCACATATACAGGGAAGTTGGTTGAAAAGTCAGTTGAAAATGTGGAAAACCCCAATTGCTTGGTTAAGAAAAAATATTTTGTTAATAAAAATATACATTTAAGGCTGCATAAAATTAAAAAACAACAAACAGTTGATTTGCTTTACACTAGAAATATTACTCACAGACAAGAAAGGAAATTGCACGTTCAATCGAACTTGTGACTTCCAAAGGGGCTGGCTCGCCGCCTACACTGCGATAATCGTAAAGCTTACAAAACGCATCAACATCAGCTTTTAACGAAAATAGCCGCTTTGCGGCAAGCTCGCGAGTAATGGGTGCAAATTCGGCATAATCACGCCCTCGAAGCTTTTTTTGGGCTACGTGTAGTATTTTTTTGCAATGATTTAAGCATACATATTCTTGATGTATATACAGTTCTTTAAAATCACCCTCGCGAGACCACACAACCGCGATATTCTCAAGAATTCTGGCAAATTCGGCATCAATTCTGTCACAGACGAAACAAGTTTCGGTTGCATGCTCGTGTTTTCCACCGAATTTGTGGGATTTTAGCTTCTCGCCAAGGGTTGCAAGGTGGGTCTGCAAAATCAAAGCCACTGCAAGACGGTTTTTTTGCTCAAGCATTTGGCTGTAATGGTCGCCGCAAAAGCCAAACTCGTTTGTTTTTTCCCGCACATCTGGCTCCATCATGGCAGCGCCTGTGATATATTCAACCCAACGACGCTCAAGTGTCTTGTGAATTTGGCAAAGGGGACAGCCATCTTTCACCTCGAATGCCTCACTAATGGGTATGGTGTAAATGCTTTCTTTCATATTTTCAGCGACCTTTCAATAAAATGTGTCACAAAATAATTTCCACTTCCAGTATAGCACAAATGTGGTATACTATAAATATGAAAAAGGGGAGAATAAATATGGATTACATAGAGATAGTCGAGGCCCCAAACGGGGTACAAGTGCACGGTGTCAAGCATTTTTGCCTTGACGATATTTTGAGCTGCGGCCAGTGCTTTAGATGGGACAAGCTTTGCGACGGCAAATGGAGCGGGATTGCCTACGGCCTTAGCCGCACGGTTTGCCAAGAGGGGGACACGCTCACCTTTGAAGGCGCTGACATGGCGGAATTTGACAGGGTTTGGTACAATTATTTTGATTTGAACCGAGATTACGACGAAGTGATGCAGATTTTGTACACCGACGACGCAATGCGCCGAGCGTGGGAATTCACTCCAGGAATGAGGGTGCTTCGCCAAGAACCGTGGGAGGCCTTGTGTTCCTTTATTTTGAGCCAAAACAACAATATTAAGCGCATACGCGGGCTTGTGCAGCGGCTATGCGAAAGCTTCGGTGAAGAAATCGAGGGCGGCTTTGCATTCCCCACGGCAGAGCGGCTTGCTGCCTTGAGCGATGAAGATTTGTCCCCAGTGAGATGTGGCTTTAGAGCAAGCTATGTACTTGACGCTGCCCGTCGCGTTGCAAACGGCGAGCTCAATCTTCTTGAAATCGCAAAGCTGCCACTTGCAGACGCAAGCGCGGAGCTGCAAAAAATTCGCGGCGTAGGGCCAAAGGTCGCGGCTTGCGCCTTGCTTTACGGCCTTGGCAGAGCTGACAGCGTACCTGTTGATGTTTGGATAAATCGTGCCTTGGCTGCATTTTATCCAAATGGTATGCCTGACCAAATTGCGCCAGTCGCGGGGCTTGGGCAGCAATATTTGTTTCATTATGTGAGAAATCAAGCAGGAGCACTTGAGTTATAGCAATAAAAGTGGTATACTATAATATCTGTTTATTGTAGTCTAAATTGCTATCACTCAAGGAGAGACACAATGTCAAAAGAAAAGTCTTGCGGGGCATTAGTTTGTAACCGTGATGGCGAAAAACTTAAAATATTAATTTTAAAGCATAGATTGGGCGGACATTGGTCGTTTCCAAAGGGACATGTGGAGCATGGCGAAACGGAACAGGAAACTGCCCTGCGCGAAGTTCTTGAAGAGACTGGATTAAAAATTCGTCTTGTGCAAAACTTTCGCGAAAAAGTCTCATATTCTCCAAAGTTAGGCGTTGACAAGGACGTCGTATATTTTTTGGGATACGCTGACGACTCCCACACAATTATGCAGGAGGAAGAAGTTAGCGAAATCAACTGGGTAGATATTGCTGAAGCGCACGAGTTTTTGACTTATTATAACGATAAGCAGTTGCTTAGAAGTGCAAAAAAATATATCTACAAAAACGGGATATAAACAAATTTGCCCGCTGTATTTCAGCGGGCAAAAATTATTAGTAAATATTGTGATAAATATACCGATGTTATTTCATCATGTATGAAACGTTGTCGATGAACTCACCGACCTGACGTATTGCGCGACCTGTGGATTTCTTGATTTTCTTGCTTGATAGGCCAGATTTTTTGCCAGACATCATATATGCGGCTGTGCCGACAGCCATGCTAACGCAGGCAGTAGTGATAGCGGCGGTTTTCTTTTTCAATTTAGTTACCTCCAAAATATAGAATGTAGCGTTATTTTATCCGAAATATTTCTGCTTAATCAAGGTTAGAATTGGGTAATCATCAATATTTTGCCAAACAATAAAATCCTTTAAGAAAAGGAGAAAATACAATGCCAAGATTTTTTACAAAAGATATAGACGAAAGCAATGCAAAAATTGTGGGTGACGACGCGCATCACATCGCAAAGGCGCTGCGTATGCGGGTGGGCGAGCTTTTGGAAGTTTGCGACGAAAGCGGCAACGACTACAGATGTGAGCTAACGCAGGTGACACAAGATTTTGTTATTGCAAAAGTGCTTGAAAAGGTGGCTTGCAAAAGCGAAACACGAGTGAAGCTTTCTCTTTTTCAAGCTCTGCCCAAAGCAGACAAGCTTGAACTGATTGCGCAAAAAGCGGTGGAGCTTGGAGTTTCAGAAATAACGCCAGTCATAACGTCTCGATGTATTTCAAGGTGGGACGAAAAGGACGCTGCGAAAAAAATTGCACGAATCCAAAAAATCATGCTTGAGGCTGCAAAGCAGTCAGGCCGCGGAACAATTCCCACGATTAATACAACTCTCGGGTTTGAGGCTGCAATCTCGCGTATGAAAGACTCAAGCTGCGCCATACTATTTTATGAAGCTGCAACCACACCCCTTCGCGAAATTTTAGGCGAGAACATGGTAAGCGTTTCGATAATGACTGGCAGCGAGGGCGGATTTTCGCCAGAAGAAGCCGAATTTGCTGCAAAAAACAATCTTGCCGTTGCTTCGCTTGGAACACGGATTTTGCGCTGCGAAACGGCAGCACTGTGCGCGCTTTCCGCGATAAACTACGCGTTTGGGGAATTTTAGATAAGGGTGATTATGTGCAAAAACGAAGGCTAATAACAGACGCGATAGTTGCCGTGATTTTGATTAGCACGATTATTTTTTCTTCGACTTTGCTTGCAATTAAGGCCGTGAACTCGACGTTTTACCGCCAAAGCAGAATAGTCTCGATGCTTGTGCAGCAAGACCCCGTAAATATAAAAAAGATAGTATTTGACCCGCAAAATATCGAAGTCGTGGTAAAATTTGCAGGTGCGCTTACAAAAGCATACATCAACTTTGAGCTTATTCCTCTAAATGAGGCTTCAACTTTTGTGGCGATATTCGAGAGCATGAACGACAACATTGACATCAAGGACCTTGAATACCGACGCAAGGATTTAATCATAACTGGGACAGCGGAGACACAAGCCGACTACTTGCGTTTTTTGCAGACACTGAGGGATAGAAAATATTTTAAAGATGCAATGGGAAATGTATACAAAAATACGAGCGACAAGTTTAGTTTTGAAGTAATATGCCAGGCGAAAGCGTAAAAGGAAATATTTTTCTCAATTTGCTTCAAAATACGTACGGAAAATCTTGACTTGTGACTGTATATACTAGTATAATTATAACATCATCAAGCTGATACAAAGGGGGGGGCAACAATGCGTTACATATCAACCGAACTTTTGAAGGCAGGCATGGTGTTGGCGCTGCCATTTTACAGCTCTAACTTTGAGATTATGCTTGGAGGAGGCACAAAACTCGAAGCGAGCCACATAAAAAAGATAAATGAACTTGGCTATCAAGGCATGTATATTGACGATGAAATATCCAAGTTCTTAAACCCGATAGATGTAGTGCCCACTGAGCTTAGAATCAGAACAATTCGCGCAGCAAAGGATATTTTGCAGCAGGCAAAAAAGAATAGTGACATCATTAAGCTCACGCGCGAAAATCAAAATAAAATAATAATGCCTGTAATTGAGGCTATTATCGCAAACCCAAGACGATTGGTCGACATGATTGACATAAAGCCATTCGATGATTATATGTTCTACCACACAGCAAACGTGGTTATTTTGTCGCTTTTAGTCGGCATTGAAATGGGAATATCGGGGCTACAGCTTTACGAACTAGGAATGTCCGCATTGCTTCACGATGTTGGCAACATGTTTATGCCAAAGGAGCTGCTTGACAAGACCGATGTTCTCGAACCAAGCGAATATGAGCTGCTAAAAACACATTCGCAAATGGGATTTGAGTATCTTCGTGAACATTTTGACCTTACAATCGAAGCGTGCATGGGCGCGCTACAACACCACGAAAATTACGACGGCACAGGCTACCCAACTGGTCTCAAGAAAGAGAAAATCTCCATATACGGTCGCATTATAGCTGTGACCGACGTTTACGACGCGCTGACCTCTCGCAGGCCATTCAGAAACCCTGTATACCCCGTTTCGGCTATGGATTTCATGGAGGCAGGCGCTGGCACAAAGTTTGACCCAAACATTCTCAAGGCGCTGCAAAATGTAATCGCTCTTTATCCATTGGGCTGCTGCGTAGAGCTTGACACTGGTGCGCGTGGAATTGTTATTGAAAACTTTATCGGCGACACTGCAAGACCCAGAATTCGCCTATTCGACGACTTGCCGTATAGTCTAACGCTTAATCTCCACGAAGACAGGGTTTGTTCGCAAATATCAGTCGCCGATGTAATCGAAATATAATATTGTCTTAAATAAACGGCAGATGGTGAGCATCTGCCGTTTTGTCTATTCAAAATTAAGTTTTTATTCTAGCATATTTGCATAATTTTGTCATTTTGTGAATAACTTGTATCATCTTGATGTTTCGATGAGGTGACAAAATATGTTCATGGTTTCGGTAAGGTTAACTCGAAAAAGGATGTTACTCGGTGCATTAGCTGTGGCGCTTTTAGTTTCGGCAGGTGTGGCGTGGTCAAAATACCGCAGCGAGGACGCAGTTGTAGAAACTGCAAAGGCGACAATTGAAGCAACGTCTGAAAAACCAGAAAAAGCGACAACAAAAAAAGCAGAAGCTAAACCCGAAAAGAAGGCGAAGGTAGACTCAAAAAAAGCAGCGGCAAAAACAAATGAGCAAAGGCTTGCGTTTATAGAATCCTTTGGCTGGGAGGTTCAAGCAGAGCCTGTTGAGGTAATGGAGGTCATAATCCCAAAAGAATTTGACGAAGTTTACACCGACTACAATGCCATTCAAAAGATGCAAGGCTGCGACCTAAGCAACTTTGCGGGCAAACGCTGCAAACGCTATTCCTACGAAATAGTCAATTACCCAAATCAGCCTGAAAATGTGCGCATCAACATACTTGTGATAAACAACAAAATCGTCGGCGGGGACGTTGCATCAATTGATGCAGGCGGCTTTATGCATGGATTTGCGCTAGAATAGCCATTAATCCAAAATATTGCAGAAAAAAAGACTTGCGAGAAGCAAGTCTTTTTTGTCGTAAAGTATCATGAAAATCGCGTAGTAATCAGAAATTATAAATCTCGTCCTTCGAAAGTAAGCGAATATTGTGCTGCTTCATAACTTCAATGCCCTTGTCTGGGGTTTCAATTCGCATGATGACGAAGGCCTGCGAGTCGGAGCGGCTGATGAATGCATACATATACTCGATGCCAATAGAAGCGTCGGACATAATTTTTATGGCTTTTGCAAATGCACCAGGCTTATCCTCAATGCCTACAGCGATAACGTCAGTGAGCGAAACCGTGATTCCAGCTTGTTTTAGGGCCTCCATGGCAACATCGGGCTTGTCAACGATAAGGCGCAAAATGCCAAAATCGCTTGTGTCAGCTATAGAAAGCGCACGAATATCCACGCCTGCATCACCAATTACAGCGGTTATTTCAGCCATTCTGCCTAGCTTGTTTTCCACAAAAACGGAAAGTTGTTTAATTATCATGTAAGCACCTCCTAAATTTTTCGGTTGTCTAGTATGCGCTTGGCTTTGCCCTCGCTGCGAGGAATAGATTTTGGCTCTACAAGCCGTACACTTGCGGCAAGGCCCAATGTGGAGAGAAGTGCGGTCTTGATTTTTTTCTCGACCTTTTCAATTCCACGAACAGCGTCCGAGAACATTTCTGGAGTCATTTCAACGCGAACTTCGAGAGTGTCAAGGTTGCCTTCGCGCTCGACTACGAGCAGATAGTTAGGCGTTACAAGGTTGAGTTCAAGCAACACGCTCTCAATTTGCGATGGGAAGACGTTGATTCCGCGAATAATCAGCATGTCGTCGGTGCGTCCGCAGGGCTTGCTCATCTTGATTAGCGTGCGGCCACACGAGCATTTGTCGCGGGTAAGGCTTGCAATGTCGCGGGTTCTGTAGCGAATCAGCGGCAGCGCTTCTTTTGTAATACAGGTGAAAACAAGCTCGCCTTGTGTGCCGTCGGGGAGGACTTCGCCTGTGTCTGGGTCAATAATTTCGGGAATATATTTATCCTCGTTGATGTGCATACCCGTCTGCGCGCTGCATTCGTAGGCGACACCAGGCCCCATGATTTCAGAAAGACCGTAGATGTCGTAGGCTTTGATTCCGAGCATACGCTCAATTTCTGCCCGCATCTCATTTGACCAAGGCTCTGCGCCCAAAATTCCTGCGCGTAGCGGGAAGTCTTCGGGTTTGATGCCCATTTCCTGCAAGGTCTCGCCAATGTACATAGCGTAAGATGGTGTGCAGCACAAAATATTCGAGCCAAAGTCCATGAGAATATCTATTTGACGCTTAGTGTTGCCAGACGAAACGGGAATAGCTGTCGCGCCTAGCTTTTCTGCGCCATAGTGCATACCAAGGCCGCCTGTGAACAGACCGTAGCCGTAAGAAACGTGAACATAATCGGATTTCGTGCCACCTGCGGCCACAATTGCGCGGGCTGCGTCCTCGGACCAGCTATCAATGTCATTGGCAGTGTAGCCAACAACGGTCATCTTGCCTGTTGTGCCGCTTGAGGCTTGAACACGCACCAATTTCTCACGGGGGACTGCAAACAAGCCATAGGGGTATGTGTCGCGCAAGTCCTGCTTATAAGTAAACGGCAGCTTTTGAAGGTCCTCAACGGTTGTGATGTCGCTAGGCTTTATGCCCAATTCGTCGAGCTTATTTCTGTAGAATTCCACGTTTTCGTAGCAGCGACAAACCATGTCATGCAAGCGTTGAGCCTGTAGCAGCCGCATTTTTTCGCGGCTTGCACATTCAATTTCTGGTGTAAAACACGCCAATTTAAGCAACTCCCTATCTAATAATTATACGCAAGCTTAAACGCGGAAACGTTAAGCTCTCGGAATTTTTCAGGTACGGTTTCAG
Organism: Oscillospiraceae bacterium; assembly: GCA_031554155.1. Classification (GTDB taxonomy): domain Bacteria; phylum Bacillota; class Clostridia; order Oscillospirales; family Ruminococcaceae; genus WRAV01. The sequence continues at coordinate 4,891 of JAVBKH010000169.1, read as the reverse complement.
CGATTACGCGCTCCCAATCTTCGAGGGAAAATTCCATATGCTTAGCCAAAAGTCCGATTAACACGACGTTTACAGCCTTTGCATTGCCTGCTTTTTCGGCTAAGGCCAAAGCATCGCAGCTCACAAATTCAATGGGTTGAGCTTTCAGCTTGTCAATAAGGTTTTCCGGATATTTTGCAACGCCTGTTATGACTGGCATGGGGTCGATTTGTTGGTCATTTACGATTAGAAGCCCGCCTTTTTTAAGGTATGGCAGATAGCGCGCGGCTTCAAGCAGCTCAAAAGCAAGAATAATGTCAGCCTCGCCAAGCTCAATGATGGGGGAGGAAACTTGCTTGCCATAGCGAACATAGGTGACAACAGAGCCACCTCGCTGACTCATTCCGTGAACTTCGGAGACCTTGACGTCATTGCCGCCACTTAGCAGCATATTGCCGATAAGTTTGCTTGCAAGCAGTGTTCCCTGCCCACCAACGCCGACAATCATAATGTTTTTCACATCGCTCATCTACTTCACCCCCACAATCGCAGCAAAACGGCAAAGGCTCACGCATTGTCCGCAGCCGACGCATTGGTTTTTGTCAATAATCGCTTTGTTGTCGCGAAAGCTGATAGCGGGGCAACCAATTTGCATACATGCCTTGCAGCCTGTGCATTTTTCGGCGTTAACCGAAAGCGCGGGAGGGTGCTTGACATTTTTGAGCAGAGCACAAGGCCTGCGGGAAATTATAACAGAGGTTTCGCCCGAGTCAATTTCTTCCTTGACTGCAACTAGCGTTGAAAGTGGGTCGTAAGGGTCTACAACGCGGACATGCGGCACACCTAACGCCTTGCAAAGCAGCTCTAAGTCAACAGCGGGGGCCTCATTGCCCTTGATATTTTTGCCCGTCGTGGGGTTTTGCTGATGACCAGTCATGCCAGTGATTGAGTTGTCCACAATGACGGTCAAAAATCCCGCTTGGTTGTAAACCGCATTAACAAGCCCTGTTATGCCCGAATGCATAAAAGTGGAGTCACCGATAACGGCCACAGGTCTTTTGCCGTTTTCAAGATTTGCCTTAGCAAAACCATGCGCACCAGAAATTGAAGCGCCCATGCACACGCAGGAATCCATAGCGGCAAGGGGTGGCATACTGCCAAGAGTATAGCAGCCGATGTCGCCACTGACGTAGCAGTTTGTCTTTTTAAGCGCCCAAAAAAGTCCGCGATGAGGGCAACCTGCACACATAACAGGGGGTCTATTTGGAATTTCATCGTCAAGGCGCATTACTTCGGATTTTTGGTTCAATATTTTTTCAGCAATCAACGTTTGCGGCAGCTCTCCGCAAAACGGGAACAAAGCTTTGCCAATAACGTTTATGCCGATTTTTTTGCAATGGGTCTCAATAACATCGTCAAGTTCCTCGATGACGTAAAGCACATCGACACGGCTTGCAAAATCGTTGATAAGTCGCACAGGCAGCGGGTTCACCATGCCAAGCTTGAGGTAGCTTGCTTTGTCGCCAAGTGCGTCTTTGGCGTATTGGTATGCTGCACCAGACGTTATTACGCCAATTTCGGTGGAGTTCATCTCAATTTTGTTTATTTCGCAGGTCTCCGCCCACTCTGTAAGATTGTGCATACGCTGCTCCACGAACTCGTGGCGTGGTCTTGCCATTGCGGGCATCATCACAAATTTTGAGATATTTCTTTTGTAAGGCTTTGCAAATTCCACACGCTCGCCCAAATCACAAAGGCTGCGAGAATGGGATACTCTCGTGCTCAATCGCAAAAAAACAGGCGCGTCAAATTTCTCTGAAAGCTCGAAGCCTAGCTTGGTAAAAGCGAGACACTCCGCGGAATCGGAAGGCTCGAGCATGGGCAGTTTTGCGGTTTTGGCGTGACCGCGGCTGTCCTGCTCGTTTTGCGAGGAGTGAATACCAGGGTCATCAGCCACACACACAACCAAGCCGCCGTTCACACCAGTGTAAGATGCTGTGTAAAGTGGGTCGGCGGCGACGTTTAGGCCAACATGCTTCATTGCGGTTGCAGCTCTAACCCCCGCAATGCTTGCACCGATTGCAACTTCGGCAGCAACCTTTTCGTTTGGTGCCCATTCGCTGTATATTTCATTATATTCTGCTGTATATTCTGTTATTTCTGTACTTGGAGTCCCTGGATAGCTAGAGACAACAGTTACTCCTGCTTCAAAAAATCCACGAGCTACTGCTTCGTTGCCTAGCAACAGTTTTTGCAATTTGCACGCCCCCTTTGGTTAACTAGAATAAGTATACTTCATTATGGGGTAAAAATCAATTGAATTAAGCTATTTCCCGCGCAAATCAACAATTCTTCGGGCTTTGCCCTCAAAGCGCTCAAGCGATTTTGGCTCAACAAGCGTTACGCGAACATCGAGCTGTAGCACAGAGCGAAGCTGCTCTTTTACTGTGTTTTGTAGCTTCTCAAGCTTTTTGTATTCGACAAGATACGCTCCGTCAACAAGCTCAACCTTCACTTCAAGATTATCCATCATGCGCGCATCGCGGCTGATAATGAGCTGGTAATGAGCGCCTATGCCCTCAATTGCCATGAGCACGCTTTCAATCTGCGATGGGAACACGTTCACGCCCTTGATAATGAGCATGTCGTCGCTTCTGCCCTTGATTTTGTCCATTCTCGCGTGTGTGCGGCCACACTTGCAGGTGTCGTAGTCAAGCCGTGTTATGTCCTTGGTGCGGTAGCGAATCATAGGCATTCCCTCTTTTGTAAGGGTGGTGACAAGGAGTTCGCCGTCTTCGCCTTGTGGCTTATGTAGCATCGTGTTGGGGTCTACAATCTCGGGTAGGAAGTGGTCTTCAGCAAAATGTAGGCCGCAACGGTGGGCACATTCGCCCGATACACCAGGGCCGTTTAGCTCGCTCAAGCCGTAGTTATCAGTGGAAATTATTCCGAAGTTTTCTTCGATTTTAGTCCGCATTTCGGGCGTGCAGCCCTCGCCGCCGAACAAACCGACTCGAAGCTTCAGTTTTTCGCGGACATTGCCTTCGTGGGCAAGCTCGCTAAGGTACATTGCATAGGAGGGCGTGGAAACTAGCGCAGTGACGCCGAAATCTTCCATAAGCATAAGCTGGCGTTGTGTATTGCCCGAACTTATTGGAATGACTGTTGCACCAATTTTTTCAAGGCCGTAGTGTAGCCCCAACGCACCAGTAAAAAGGCCGTAACCAAAGGAAATTTGCACAATGTCTTCGTCAGTGACGCCAACAGCCATACAAATTCTTGCAACTTGGTCAGCCCAGTTGGAAAGGTCGTTTCGCGTGTACCCCACAACAATTGGCTTACCTGTTGTGCCGCTTGAGGCGTGTGTGCGAACAATTTCCTTCATTGGTCTTGCGAACAAATCAAAGGGATAGTTGTCGCGCAAATCCTCCTTGGAGGTCACAGGCAAATATTGAACGTCGGAAAGCTGCTTCAACTTCTCTGGCGTTATTTTAGCTTCAGCAAATTTCTTATGGTAAAATGCCACGTTTTTGTCGGCGTAATCAACTATATTGCGCAAGCGCTCAAGCTGCAAGCGGTCAAGCTCTGCGCGCGGCATAGTCTCAATATCTTTTTGCCAATACATTGCAATCATCCTTTTTTGTTTTAGTGCTTAAAAGCGATAAACTGATTCTATTCTACACTAAAGTGCTAAATTAGTCAAGCCAAGTGGCAATGTGTTTGGGTAGCATATTTTTCTGCGGCACATAGTATAAATAGCGGTATTAAGTGAATCCTTTTATTTAGTACGTTAGCAATGAGGTGATTGTTTGAACAAAATTTTATGCGCAGTTTTGTCGGTTTTGCTATGCCTTGCAATGGGTGGCTGCACGAAAAAAGACCCACCTGCGGTTATGCCGCCGACCTCATCTGTGCCCGACATGGAAAGTATTGTTGAACCCCTTGAGCTTGAAAAAACCGCGATTGAATCTGACGCGAACGCAGATGTTGAATCTTCTGCGCCAAGCGAAATCTTGGTCGTAGTTAGCGAGCCTGCTTCACAGGAAGCGGAAAGCAAAATCGCCAAGCCCATGCCAATTTCGGAAAGTAGCACAGCAACTTCAAGTAAGCAGGATGAAAAAAAGCCGCAGCAAGCGCCATCTAAGGCAGAAGAAAAGCTTAACGCAATCGCGCAAGATACAGAGTTTGATAGGGAAAAGGTTGAAAAAGAGCTTTTACGCTTGATAAACGCAGAGCGTGAGGACGTTGACGCGGCAACCCTTGGCATGGAGGACCACATGCAGTTTGCGGCGAGAATTCGCGCAGACGAAGCCATGACAAAATTTTCCCATACACGCCCAGATAACACGCCCTACAACACCGCCTTTGACGAGGCGGATTTTACGTATGCGGGCAAGTGGCATGGCGAAAACCTTTCGTCGCTGACATTTTCAGAGGGTATGTTCACCGAAAAAGAGGCAGCTCTTGAAATGTTCAAGGGGCTAAAAAACAGCCCAGGCCACTACCGAAATATGGTCAACGAAAAGTTTTTGCAGACAGGGATAGGTGTTGCGGTTATTTCAAGAGACGGCAATATAAACATTGCGTCCGCACAGTTGTTTGCAAGCATGTAGTCAGCGAAATTGCCATAAATAAAGCAAAAAGCCTTGTTTCTAAAATGAAACGAGGCTTTTTTTATCGGATTTATTCTGATTTAGGAGTGACTTCCGTAGCAGGCTTGCTTGAGGAAGCGGGTTTGCTGCTGCCGCTTGCATCACTTGAGCTGCTTGAACTCGAGGGGCTACCATGGCGACCCGAACAAGTTTGCGGAATGCGGCTTTTTTTGTACCAACCAGTTGCAACAGGGCAACCAGGGGCGGCAAGGTTACCAGAAGCCGCGCAATAAGTCATAGAAACAACGTCGTCAGACTCC
>JAVBKH010000224.1:0-16441 GCA_031554155.1 Oscillospiraceae bacterium | reverse complement strand
ACAAGCGTCGCATACGAAAAGAAGTTGTTGCCCACGAAGCAAAAGAAAATATAAATTACTGCAAGAGCCGCGGGCGCCAAAAGTTTTTGGAAATCCAGCTTAAATCTTCCTTGTGTATTACCCATTATACCTGAACCTCCCGCGTTGTAGCGTATTTCATTATTAATTCTTGGGTTGCTTCTTCAATTCCAATTGTGCCAGTCAAATTTCCTTCGCACATTACCATTATTCTATCGCTCATGCGAAGCAACTCTGGCAACTCGGACGAAATCATGATTATGGATTTGCCTAGCGCAGTAAGCTCGCTCATAAGCTTGTAAATCTCACTTTTCGCGCCAACGTCGATTCCGCGCGTTGGTTCGTCAAAAATAAGTATATCGCAGTCATTCACGAGCCACTTAGCGATGACAACTTTTTGCTGATTGCCACCCGATAAAAACTTGATAAGTTGATTTATTGACGGAGTTTTTATGCTAAGCTTATCAACGTACTCACGTGAGACCTTGGACTCTTTTTTGGAGTTAACAAGTATGCCAGATGTGAAATCTTCAAGACATGCAAGCGTTGTGTTTGTTACAACAGAAAGTCCTGTGGCGAGTCCGTAACGCTTTCTATCTTCGGAGAGATAGCCGATTCCACATTTTACAGCGTCTTGCGGGTGCTTTATCACAACAGCTTTGCCGCTGACTTCAATGCTCCCGCTTTCCATTGGGTCTGCTCCAAAAATCAGTCTTGCAGTTTCTGTGCGGCCTGCGCCCATCAATCCTGCAAAGCCGAGAATCTCACCTTTTTTAAGCTCAAAGCTTACGCCTTTAACTTGGCGCGAGCGCAAATTTTCTACCTTTAGGACAGTGGGCGCATCTTTTGGCACAGCGCTTTGCGTTTTTGGCTGTTCAAAAATTGTACGGCCAACCATCATATTTATAATTTCGTCAAGGTTAGTCTCTTTAGTGTTCTTTGTGCCGACATACTCGCCGTCACGCATGACAGTTACGCGGTCGGAAATCCTAAAGAGCTCCTCCATACGATGGGATATGTAAACAATTCCGACTCCACGCGCCTGCAACTTCTTAATTATGTTGAACAATTCCTCTATTTCAGAGGTCGTGAGCGCAGATGTGGGTTCGTCCATGACAAGGATTTTCGAGTTAAACGTCAAGGCTTTTGCAATTTCAACCATTTGTTGCCTTGCAACTGTAAGCTCCGACACCTTTGTTCTTGGGTCAAGGGTTAAGTGCATTGAGTCGAAGATTTTCTTAGCCTCTTCGTTGATTTGCTTGTCTGTAATGAAAAAGCTTTTTTTATCGCCGCCCTCGCGCCCGATGAACATGTTTTGGGCGATAGTTAAATGCGGCATGAGGTTCAGCTCTTGGTGAATGATGCAAATTCCCTCATCTTGCGCCATTTTAGGGCCAGTGATTTCGATTTCTTTGCCGTTAAACTTTATACTTCCGCTGTCTTTTGTGTAAACGCCTGTCAAAATTTTCATCAAAGTGGATTTGCCTGCACCATTTTCACCGATTAATGCGTGAACTTCGCCTGCTTTTAAATCAAAACGGCAGTCGCTTAACGCTTTAACACCAGGAAAAGATTTCTCAATATTAGACATTATCAGCAATTGTTCGCTCAAATCGAATCCCTCCCCACTCACTACATGCTCACAGTGTATCAAATAAACTGAATATAAAACATAGAATTTTTTATTTAAAATATGGAATATCTTACACTGTCCTTAGAATAAAAAAGGAGCAACAAAATGTTACTCCTTAAAAAACTATTCACCTTTGGGGTTAGGTCCGTATTGGTTTGTGCCTTTTGTGCTGTCCATAAGCGTAAAGATGAAAATTACGATTCCGCCGATACCAGTCAAGCAAAGCAGGTAAAGCCAGCCAGATTTGCCAGAGTCATGCAAGCGTCTAATTGTAACAGCAAGTGTTGGTAAAATCGTCGCCAAGCCGAACAGTGCATAAATGATTATTCCTGGAGTTATTGCTGGGTTTTGAGGGTCCATGCCAGGAATGAGGATTGCGGAAAGAATGGCGGACACGATGTACAAGCCTAGTGTGTAGAGCCAAAATTCCTTGCGACGCGCGCGGCCAGAGAATGTTGCGTATTTTTTGATAGGTTCAAGCATCCATTTCATGAAAAGAGCCTCCTCAAACATTTTGTTTAATCATATACTATAATTGCAATTTAGTCAAATGTTTCCAATAAAGTTTTGCTTTTTTCGCCTTTTTTCGCCCTTTTTCGCTATTCGCTAAACGGGAAAAGCAGCTTTTGATTTTCGATGCTGAACATGTTTTCGCGCGTGATAACCTCGCAGCCAGTGTCAATAAAAGTGGGTATCTCGCTCTTTGACTCACCCTTGAGCAGCTTTACCGCTGTTTGAACGCTCATATATCCCATGTTGAACGGCCGTTGCGGTACTGTTGCATCAATTACTCCCTGCTCCAGATATGCGATTTGTTTGCTTGAGTTATCGCATGTTACAACCGCGATTTTGTCCTGCAATTGTAGCTGCTCCACCGCCATTGCAACGCCAAGGGCTGAAAGCTCGTTGGTGGCCACCATTCCCACCAAATCAGGGGTCGAGGCAATCAAATCCAATGTCTGTCTATAACTTTTTTCTGTAAAATTGTCACAGAATAACGGAGCAATTGCGCGTTCTCCAAGCGCGGAATTTATCCCTTGCACACGACTGATTGCTGAATTAGAGCCTTCGATGTGCGCGATAATTCCAACCCGACCTTGCTCAGGTATTCGCTGTTCAATTTCTTCGCCCATAAGCTTGCCCAAAAGCACGTTGTCAGTTGCGACAAAGCAGCGCGAAATTTTCCCGTCGACGTCGCTATCCATAGTGAGCAGCAAAATACCCTCATCAACCGCGCGCTTAGCATATGGGACGAGTTGCTTGTAGTCAGTCGCGGTGAGGACTATTGCATGTGGCTTCATCTCAATGGCTTTGAGCAGAGCGTCAATATTACCGCTGATGTCGGTCTCCTCCGCCGCCCCGATAATCTCATAATCAACGTCATACTCCTTTGCAGCGGCCTCAATTCCCTCGGTGATTGAGTTCCAAAATTCAATTGTACCTTTGGTTGTTTTGTAAACAAACACAATTTTGGCGCGCTCTGCTACGAAGCTTGTCGGGTTTTGCGCCAGATAGCTACTTAATTGGATAGCTATCCCACCAAGCACGAGAAGCAAGACTGCAAACTTTAGGACTTTCATTTGTCTGCCACCTCCCCATCTAGCGGCAAGATTGCAGTTACAACCGTCCCCTTGCCCGCCTCACTATTGAAGTTTAGCGAATATTCGCTGCCAAACACAAGCTTTATTCGCTCGGAGACATTTTTCACTCCAATTCCACTGCTTCTTGCGTTTGCCTCCGCGTCAAAAACGTGGTTTAGCTGTGATTGCGTCATGCCTATGCCGTCGTCGCTGACGCGAAGAACTAGCTTGCCGTTTTCTTCCATCGCTGTAACGTCGATTTTGCCGCCCTTCTCCTTATTGCGAACGCCGTGATAGATTGCGTTTTCAACCAAGGGCTGTAGCATAAGCTTTGGTACGCGACAGTCTCGCAGATTCTGGGGAATGTCAATACTATAGTTTAGTTTTTCTTGGTAACGCATTTTTTGAATGGTAAGGTAGCTTTGAATATTAGCAACTTCAATAAAAAGTGGAACAGTATCGCGGTTTTCGCTGATACTTGAACGAAATAGACGCGCAAGTGCCGCCGTCATTTCCACAACTTCTTCGTTGTTACCGTTTTCGGCCATCCATATAATGGAATCTAGCGTGTTATAGAGAAAATGTGGGTTTATTTGCGCCTGTAAAGCCTTTAGTTCGCTTTGTCTGCGCTGTTCTTGGTCGCTTTCGCGCTGCTTAATTAGCTGGTTTAATTGTGAAATCATAAGGTTGAAGGATTCGCCCAGCCGACCAACCTCATTTCGTGCATGGATATTGCTGCGCACATCAAGTCTGCCATCGCGAACTTGCTGCATTACGCCCTCAAGCCGCTTAACAGGCCCAGTTATCGCAGTGGAAATTGCGACAGAAAGCAACAGTGCCACGAGCAAGAACGTTATGCCTATAGTGACGTAGAAGCCAACAATATTTTCGCGATTGCTCAAAACTTCGTCTAGGTACGCAACGCCAACCACAGTCCAACCCGTGACCTCTGAATGGTTTGATGTATAAATTTTTGTACCTTCGGGTGTGTCGATTGTTATTTCGGTGCTTTTTCCAACAAATTGGTCAACATTTTCACTTTTCAGTCTTGCAAAAATCTCTTGCTGTTTTGGGTGAAAAATAATATTTCCCTGCTTGTCCACAAGAAAAATATAGCCGCGCTTGCCCATATCAATGCTCTTGCAAAGGTCGTTGATTAGCCTATAGTTTAAGTCAACAAGCAAAACGCCTTGGGGCTTCTTGTCAATGTCAAAAATGGCTTTACTTAGCGAAACAACCCACCTATATTCGCCTTGAACAACATTTTGCACATGAGACGATGAAATTGCCGCAACACCATTATTTTTTATGGCTTCGGTGTACCAAACGCTCTGCTCATGCTCTGCAAATGTGTTGAGCCGCTTGTAGCGACTGTCGAAAATAACGTGATGTTCATCGGAAAAAACAGCAATATTGGCAATATCCTTGCGAGCATCGTATACAGTTTGCATCTGTGTGCGAATGCCACTTTCCAAATCAACCATCTGTGAGTCGCTCAAATCCTTTGGTTGCGCAATCCATTGGCGAATTTTGAAGTCGTTGCCTACAACGTCTGCAACGTCCTCCATATAGCCCACATACTGGTCAATATCCGCATTAACTTGCGAAATTAGCTGCGAAATATAGTCCGTTGAAGTATATCGCAACTCGGTAATTGTAAAGCGGTATGCAACTGTCAGCGCGACGACGATAATGCTCACAATCAAGATTGAAAACGAGAGCACCATGGTCATCTGAATGCTCAAAAAAGCTTTATTCTTCAGACACTCCGCCTCCGTCCTGCATGAATTTTTTGCGATAGTCAGAGGGGCTTAGTCCCGCGAATTTCTTGAATATATTGCTAAAATAACCAGGGTCGTCGTACCCCACCTTATCTGCGATTTCATAATTTTTCATGTCAGTTGAAAGCAAAAGCTCCTGTGCCTTATTTATGCGCAGGCGCGTTAAAAAATCCACAAAAGTCGCGCCCGTGTAGCTTTTGAAAATACCGCTGAAGTAGCTTGTGCTCACTGAAAGGTATGCTGTTATTTTTTGAAGCGAAAGCTCGGGGTCAGCAAAATGTTTTTTTATGTAGTCGACCGCAAGTGCGGCCTCGTGGCCTGCGCCATCGCCGTGGCCAAGCCCCGCCTCAATTATTGCACGAACATATCCGCGCAAAAGCTCTCGCGACTCACCCAAAGTTTGTTTCGCGGCCAGTTTCTCAAGCAAATCGCCGTCGACATATTCCGATTTGGCAATGTTAAGCCGTTTTTCGTCTGTGTAATCCATTAGCAACAGCGCAAGTTTATGTAGCTGCTGCTTACATTCGGCTTGTGGTAGTTCGTCCGAGAGTAGCCGTTCTATGAAATTATCAAGCTTGTCAAGCGCCGACGATTCATTAAACAGCTTTACGCTGCGCAAAATCCCTATCCTAATCTCTGAAAAATCCACGCCGCGTTCCCTGCTCTGTCGTGCGTCAAGTTCGCCACAAAGCTTGTCAAGCAGCTCGCGAAGCTGCTTCGCAGTTATTGGCTTTAAGATGTACTCGTGCACCTTATAGCGAATTGCGGTCTGCGCGTAAGAAAAATCACCGAAGCCAGTCAGTATCACAACAATGGTTTGCGGAGCAGTTTCGCTGATTAGGCGCGCCAAGCTAAGGCCGTCCATCACCGGCATGTTTACGTCGGTAATGACAACATCTACAGGCTTGATTTCGAGAGCATCTGCCGCCTGCTTGCCGTTTTCATACGCACCCGCAAGCTCAAAGCCGTGTTCATGCCAGTTTATTCTTTTCAGAATCCCTTCGCGAACGGCACTTTCATCCTCCACAAGAATTATCGAATACATTCGTTACCTCAAGCTTAGTTATGTTTAAAAATATTGTAGCATTAAAAAGCGAAATAGGAAAGGGGTGAGCTTTCCTATTTCGCTTTAATCATTATTTTTTTATATCGTTTGCATCATTTCGTATGACTGCGCGCCTAATTTTTCCACTAATTGTTTTTGGGAGCGAATCTACAAATTCAATAATTCTTGGATATTTGTACGGTGCTGTCTGCGTTTTCACGTGGTCTTGCAATGTCTTTGTAAGTTCGTCGCTCGCTGTAAAGTCCTTTGTCAGCACAATCGTCGCCTTAACGACAGTTCCACGAACAGGGTCTGGCGCACCAGTTACGGCACATTCAAGGACTGCGGGGTGCTCCATAAGCACACTTTCAATTTCAAACGGCCCAATGCGGTATCCAGACGCCTTTATGATATCGTCAGTGCGCCCAACGTACCAACAGAAACCGTCCTCATCTCGCCAAGCGGTATCGCCTGTGTGGTAAAGTCCGTCGTGCCAAACCTTTTCAGTAAGCGCTTTGTCTTTGTAATATCCAAGATAAAGCCCGACCTGCTTAACCTTATCATCTAAGCGCAAAACTAGTTCGCCAACCTCACCAGGAGGAACGCTTGTGCCGTCTTCGTCAACAATGTCAACATTATAAAGCGGTGACGGCTTGCCCATTGAGCCAGGTTTTGGCGTTGTGCCGACAGTATTTAGCGTCATGACAGTCATTTCAGTTTGACCAAACGCTTCCATTAGCTTTAGGCCCGTTTGCTCAAAAAATCGGTTGTAAACTTCTGGATTAAGGGCTTCACCAGCGGTTGTGGCGTGTTTGACAGAAGAAAAATCAAAGCCGTCCATTCCCTCTTTGATGAAGAAGCGATAAATTGTTGGCGGGGCGCAAAAGGTAGTTACTTTATACTGTTCAATGCGCTTTAATAGTTCTTTTGGCACAAATTTTTCCATGTCGTATACGAATATCGCGCCCGCAGACAACCATTGACCATACAGCTTGCCCCAAACCGACTTTGCCCAACCTGTCTCCGAGACTGTTAGGTGCAGCCCGTCAGCTTGCATGTTATGCCAATATTTTGCGGTGATGATGTGCCCAATGGGGTAAGAATGGTCGTGAATGACCATTTTAGGGTATCCAGTGGTGCCAGAAGTAAAATAAAGCAACAAAATGTCATCAATTTCGGTTTTTTCTCGAACAAAGCTTGCTGATTGTTTTTCAAGTTCTGCGTCAAAATAAGTCCAACCGCTTCTAGGTGCTTTGACGATAAATTTGCTCTCTATATTTGTGTATGTTTTACATGCCTCTTCAACAAATCCTGCAATTTCTCCTTCAGAGGTACAGACGATATGCTTAACTTCTGCGGCTTCAAAGCGGTAGTTCAGGTCCTTGACTGTTAGCAGGTTTGTCGCAGGAATTGCAACTGCACCAAGCTTATGCAAAGCCAAAATTGCAAACCAGAACTGATAGTGGCGCTTCAAAATAAGCATAACCATGTCGCCTTTTTTCACGCCATTGTTCTTGAATAAATTTGCAGCCTTGTTGCTGTAGTCCCGCATTTCTCCGTAGGTAAAAAATTTCTCCTCACCTGCGTCATTGCACCAAACTAGAGCGCGACGATTCGGCTCAAGCTCCGCAATTTTATCTACTACATCATAAGCAAAATTGAATCCCGCGGGAACAATTGGCTCAAACGCTGATAGTATCCCATCTTCGTCAAATTCTTCTCTGCAAAATTGCTTGTAAAAATTCTTCATTTCCATTTTATTCCCCTTCTACTTCAGGCGTTTTTATTACGAACGCGAGAAATGTGCAGTCGCTGCCGCCTGTCGCTATCATTCCGTGGTTGTGGCCAGAGTCGTAAAAAACGCTGTCACCTTCGCTTAAAACTTCGACGTGGTTGTCAAGCTGAATTTTTAGCGAACCCTTCAAAACATAGTCAAATTCTTGTCCCTTGTGGTGCGAAAGATGGATTGGTTGATTTTGTTCTGCCGCGTCATATGGTGCTGTAACAACGAAAGGTTCTGCAAGTTTATCCATCATTCTGTAGGCCAAATGCTGATAAGTAAAGCCTTTTCTTCGTTTCATGGGAAGTCCCTGTCCTCCGCGGACAACGGTGTAAAATGAAAGTTTAGGCTTTTCCCCTGTAAGCAACTCGACTATATCCACCCCAAAAACTTTGGCACATTCGTACAAAAATGTAAATCCGAAGTCTAAATCTCCGCGCTCAAAGCTTTGGTATTCCTCAAGTGCAACATCTGTTTTTAGAGCCATTTCCTCCTGCGTTAGCTCAAGTATTTCACGCAAGCCTCTAATTCGTTCAGCAATTTCTTTTATTTTTGTTTCCATGTCAGTGCTCCTCTCGCCTAAAAAATAATTTATGGTACAAAAAAACGACCGCATCCCATTTATGGGACGAGTCGTTAACTCCCGTGTTACCACCCAAATTGTATGACAAAATCATACCACTCTATCGGATTCAATCAAATCCTTGACTTTTAACGCAGTCTTACGTGATTCCTACTCGCAAAAGCTTTCAGTCTCCTGCTCAAGGGTGATTCGATTTTCCTGTCGCTGCCGATTCACACCAAACATCGGCTCTCTGAATGCGATTTACGGAAAGTCTGTCCCTGTCATAGCATTTTTCCTATGCTGAAAGTATATGCAAAAGATTACGGTTTGTCAATAGAATTTATTCCATCGTAAAACTTTTTGTAGTTAGTTACAAGAATTCAAGCAAGTTTCAAATATCTATTATGTAATATATAAAAATAACCTGATAAAAGCACAAAGCTTTTATCAGGTTATATAAGCTAACTGTTTCTGTTGGAGGTCACTGCGGGTTGAGCAATCGCAAAATAACGGCTACGAATCTGCTTAGCACAGAAATAAACCACACCACAGTTAACAATAATATCCAGAAAAGTTCCGACAAGCAAAGTTTCGGGTACACTGATGCGCAATGGTGATGCAACCGCAACATAACTAAGATTGAATACAATGGCCACAATTTCAATCATGAAAAAAGCCATCATTTGCTTCAAGGTAACATTAGCGAAAAACTTTCTGACAACAATGCAAATTCCATATACTATCATCGCAAATGCAACTACAATCACGGGAACTGGTAGATTTGTGTTATGTGTGGCTAGAAGATAAATAATGTCTACCAATCGGGCTGATGTCATCGCTAGTATTAAACAATACAGCACAGACTTTAACAAGTATTTCTCCTCGCTTTCAAATTAGATTAATTTTCGACAGATTGGCGAGTTATGTAGCTAAATGCCTCTATCTATTTGGCAGTATAGCATAAATTCGACACAATGCCAAGCATTGTTTCCAACTTGTAATATTCTTTTCAACTGATTTTAATATTCAGTTTACCACATTAACACGATGATTCTTGCTATTTTTTTATTTCTTTTGCTCAAGCAACCGTTTTAAATATTGGCCTGTGTACGATGCTTTGCAGGCTGCAATTTGTTCTGGCGTGCCTTGGACAACAATTTCGCCTCCACGGTCACCACCGTCAGGCCCCAAATCAATTACATAATCAGAGGTCTTAATAACGTCAAGATTGTGCTCAATAAGAATTACAGTGTTACCAGTATCGACTAAGCGCTGCAAAACTTCAATCAGCATGTGGACATCTGCGCTGTGAAGTCCAGTGGTAGGTTCATCGAGTATATAAATCGTCTTGCCAGTAGGGCGCTTGGACAGCTCTGTTGCAAGCTTCACACGCTGCGCTTCACCGCCCGAGAGCGTAGTCGAAGACTGTCCAATTTTTACGTATCCAAGGCCAACATCGTTCAATGTCTCAAGTCTACGCTTGATTTTTGGAATACTCTCAAAGAAGGCCAGTCCTTCTTCGACAGTCATATCGAGCACCTCATGAATCGTTTTGCCTTTATATTTTACTTCCAAAGTTTCCCTATTATACCTTTTTCCTTTGCAAACCTCGCAAGGAACAAAAATATCTGGCAAAAAATGCATTTCTATGCTGATTATTCCGTCACCTTCGCATGCTTCGCAACGGCCGCCCTTTACGTTAAACGAAAAGCGACCAGGGGTATACCCGCGCATTTTTGCACTAGGTGTTTGCGAAAACACTGTGCGAATATCACCAAACATACCTGTATATGTTGCGGGGTTTGAGCGAGGTGTTCTCCCAATCGGGGATTGGTCTATCGCGATAACCTTATCTAAATGCTCAATACCTTGAATACTGACATGTTTACCTGGCAACGCTTTAGCGTGGTTTAAGTCATGAGCCAAGCGCTTATAAAGAATTTCGTTTACAACAGACGACTTGCCAGAACCAGAAACTCCTGTAATTGCCGTCATTATTCCTATTGGAATTTTTACATCAATGTTTTTCAAGTTGTTTTCGGTTGCACCTTTTATTTCGAGCCATAAATCGGTGGGCGTACGGCGATTCTTAGGAATAGGTATCATTTTTTCGCCACTCAAATATTGACCAGTAAGCGATTCTTTGCATGCCTTGATTTCATCGACAGTACCTGCACAAACTACTTTTCCACCGTGAACTCCTGCTCGAGGACCAATATCAACAATATAGTCAGCAGCATACATAGTTTCTTCATCATGTTCAACAACAATCAGCGTGTTACCAAGGTCACGCAAGCGTTGAAGCGCAGCAATTAAGCGGTCATTATCCTTCTGGTGAAGTCCAATGCTTGGCTCATCTAATATATACAAAACACCTACGAGTGACGAGCCAATCTGCGTTGCCAAGCGGATTCGCTGACTCTCTCCGCCTGAAAGCGAGCCCGACGAGCGAAACAAGGTCAAATATTGGAGGCCGACCCCATTCAAGAAATTGAGTCGTTCTGAAATTTCCTTTAATATTTCTTTTCCAATCATCATGTCGCGTTCGGAAAGCTTCATAGCGTCAATAAGTTTGATTGCTTGTTCAATCGATAGCTTGCAAAAGTCAATAATATTTATACCGCCCACCGTAACGGAGAGCGATTCTTTTTTTAGCCTATCACCATGGCATTCAGGACAGTTCATCTCTGTCATTTGCAACGCAATCTCGTCGCGCATCCAGTCGCTGTTTGTCTCGCGATAACGACGTTCAAGGTTGTTAACAATGCCCTCATAGCTGCTAACATAGCTGCCGCTCATCACGCCGTTGTCACGGTGCATTGTAATTTTTTCTCCGTTGTTTCCGAACAATAATATTTTTATAATATCTTCGGGCAAATCCTTGACAGGTGTGTCAAGCGAAAATTTATACCTTTCGGCAAGCGCTTCATAGTACATTTGCGCCATGCCGCCCTCAGCAAAATACCACCCTGACGCTCTGATTGCACCCTCGCGCACAGAAAGACTTTTATCTTTAAGTACTAAATCTGGGTCAACTTTGAGAAAAACTCCAAGGCCAGTGCATTTCGGGCACGCGCCGAATGGATTATTAAAAGAAAACATGCGCGGCGCAAGCTCGTCCATGCTGATTCCATGGTCGGGGCAAGCAAAATTTTGAGAAAAATTTATCTCTTTTCCATCTTGCACATCTATAACTGCAAGGCCACCCGAAACAGATGTTGCAGTCTCAAGAGAATCCGCAAGTCGCGAGCGCACATCGCTTTTAATCACAAGCCTGTCCACAACAATTTCAAGCGTATGTTTTTTATTTTTCTCTAGCTCAATCTCTTCAGAAAGGTCGTAAATATTCCCGTCTACACGCACACGAGCATAACCAGAACGTCTAGCAGAATCAAGTTCCTTTGTGTGCTGTCCCTTGCGTCCACGCACAACAGGAGACAAAATCTGAATCTTTGTCCCTTCGGGCAATTCAAGCACTTGGTCAACCATTTGGTCAATTGTTTGCTGCTGAATAACCCTCCCACAAATTGGACAATGCGGAATGCCCACGCGAGCATATAGCAGTCGTAGGTAATCGTAAATTTCTGTGACTGTACCGACAGTGGAGCGCGGATTTTTTGAAGTTGTCTTTTGGTCAATTGAAATTGCAGGGGACAACCCCTCAATACTATCAACCTTAGGCTTTTGCATTTGCCCTAAAAACTGGCGAGCATAGCTAGAAAGGCTTTCCACGTACCTGCGCTGACCATCAGCATAAATAGTATCAAACGCTAGCGACGATTTTCCAGAACCTGAAAGTCCAGTGAAAACCACCAACTTATCGCGCGGAATTTCAAGGTCTATGTGCTTTAGATTATTTTCTCTTGCACCTTTTATGATAATTTTATCTCTTGCCACCAACTTACCCCCATGGCTTGCATAATCTAATATCTTTAGTATTTACCCGACTTCAACTTTTCAATTTTGTCGCGCAAATATGCGGCGTGCTCAAATTCGAGAATTTTAGCAGCATTTTTCATTTCAAGTGTCAATTGGCGAATCATGTCAGCTTTTTCGCGTGGGCTAAGCTGCTTCATTCGCTTGCCTTTTCCTTGTCCTCCCTCGATTGTCTCTTTACTTGAAATTTCAAGAATATTGCGGATTTCTTTTTTAATCGTTGCTGGCGTTATATTGTGCTCGACATTATAGGCGAGCTGAATATCTCTACGTCGATATGTCTCTGTGATTGCTCGTTCCATCGAATCGGTAACTTGGTCAGCATACATAATAACTTTGCCGTGGTCATTTCTTGCAGCTCGACCTATCGTTTGTATCAACGAAGTTTCACCGCGCAAGAATCCCTCTTTGTCAGCATCAAATATCGCAACAAGCGAAACTTCTGGAATGTCCAAACCCTCACGAAGCAAATTGATTCCAACAAGCACATCAAATTCTCCAAGTCTTAGGTCTCGTATTATCTCCATCCGCTCGATTGTATCTATATCGTGGTGCATATATCTGATTTTTATACCAAGGTTGTCGAGATAAGAGCTCAAATCTTCTGCCATTTTCTTAGTAAGCGTTGTGATAAGAACACGTTCGCCAGCTTGAGTACGCAAATTTATTTCAGAAACAACATCGTCTATTTGACCTTCTACGGGACGAACCTCAATCTCAGGGTCAACAAGCCCTGTAGGACGAATAATTTGTTCTACGATTTGTGTGGATTTTTCACGCTCAAATTTTCCAGGTGTCGCGCTAACAAAAACAACTTGATGAATCTTATCATAAAATTCTTCGAATTGAAGCGGTCTGTTATCAAATGCAGACGGCAAACGGAAGCCATAATCAATAAGAGACTGCTTTCGCGCGCGGTCACCTTTGTACATGCCATGTGACTGCGGCAATGTGACATGTGATTCGTCAATAAAAAAGAGGTAATCATCGGGAAAATAATCGAATAAAGTAAACGGACGGCTACCAGGCTCACGCCCTGAAAGCACGCGCGAGTAGTTTTCAATGCCTGTGCAAAATCCAATTTCTTGCAGCATTTCCATATCGTAGTTTGTGCGCTCTTCAATGCGCTGTGCCTCAATCAACTTTCCGTTGTCTTTGAAGAAATTTACGCGCTCTTCCATTTCAGAACGCAATTCAGAGATACCCGCCATGACCTTTTCTGTCGGAACAATATAGTGCGATGCAGGTACAATTGCCGCATGATTCACAACATTTTTCACTTCACCAGTTAGGGAGTTAACCTCGCTGATTCTGTCAATTTCATCGCCAAAAAACTCAACACGAATTGCAGTTTCTCCTGAATATGCAGGAAAAATCTCAACTATATCGCCTCTCACTCGGAACTTATTTCGTACAAAATTGATATCGTTGCGCTCGTAGTGCAAATCTACAAGTTTGTGAAGGAGTTCGTCTCGTTTCTTTTCCATACCTTTGCGAAGCGATACTACCATGCTCTTGTAATCTATAGGGTCACCAAGGCTGTAAATGCAGGAAATACTGGAAACGATAATAACATCGCGGCGTTCAGAAAGAGAGGAAGTCGCCGAATGTCGAAGCCTTTCAATTTCGTCATTAATGCTGGAATCCTTTGCTATATATGTGTCAGTATTTGCAATATACGCTTCTGGCTGATAATCGTCATAATAGCTAACGAAATATTCAACTGCATTTTCAGGGAAAAACTCTTTAAATTCAGCACACAATTGTGCAGCAAGTGTTTTGTTGTGAGCCAAAATCAACGTTGGACGATTAACTTCGGCGATAATATTAGCCATGGTAAAAGTTTTACCAGAGCCTGTTACTCCCATTAATGACTGTTCCTTATATCCTTTGTTCAACCCGTTTACCAACTGCGCTATTGCTTTCGGTTGGTCTCCCGCCGGACGATATTTTGAATGAAGCTTAAATTTGTCCATGCAGATAACCTTTCATAAATCAAATGCGAGTATTCTACCACATTTAATTAAAGTTTGCAATTGCAAACCAAACTAATTTATCAACCAATCGGGCTCAAGAACGCCTATAACTTTTCCATTGCAAACAACGTCATCATTCATAGGAATAGGCGCATAATCAGGGTTTAACGAAATAAGTTCATTCTTGCCGCGCACTTTCACAAAGCCACTTCCGTCTAAAGTAAAAATTCCAATTTCACCTTGTAATACCGCTGTTTTTTCAATAATTAGCACATCTCCATTGTGAAATCTAGGCTCCATACTATTACCAGATACTGGAACAAAAAATGCCGCACGTCGTGTTAAATCATTTTTTTGCACAACTATATCATCAAATGCATCCTTGTCCAAGTACGTGCCTGTTCCAGCAGCCACGCTTTGCGTCGAAATTAATCCGCACAAAGTTTCGAAACGTGTTAAATTTTCCGAATCTACAATTAGATTAGTATTCTCTATATTTTGCAAGATATTTTTGCGAGCTGGCAATTCGAAGACCTTTGCGGTGGTAAGCTCACTATAATAATTTAATAAAGCGTCAACCGCACCTTTTGCGCCATATTCGAGGCTTCGGTATTTATTGATAATTAAAACTTCATTTGCGCTGAATCCCTCTGCCGAATGCACGACAGTATCGTCACGCATTAGTAAGAAGTTAGGCGTTACGTTTAACGTAGCACAAATCAGCTCAATCGTTGTTGGGTCAGGCATATTCAATCCATTTTCCCAATTACTCACTGAATTGTGCTTTGCGCCAATAAGTTCAGCCAATTTTTTTTGCGTATAGCCACTGCGTTTTCTGGCATCTCGCAATCTTTGTCCTAGAGTCATTTTTATCACCCTAGACCATATTACCACAAATAAACGTAACAGTAAATATACAATTTCAACAATTTTGAAATTTCATTTTTGTTGAATATTACATCTTGTTTTTTCATTTAATTTGAAATATAATAAGCATATAAATTCAATTAAAGTGAAATGGCAGGCGTTAAATGTGACGAACACAAAGGTTTTATATCCCCTTAGAGGTTTTTCCAAAAAAAAGAATACTACCATTATTAATAGACTTATTTCAATATTTAACATAAATGTTTTGTTCATATGTTTTGCTACATTTGTCGTTATTGCAGTTATCCAAGCTGTCGAAATTAACTCTATGTTAAATGTTTCTACTTCACTTAGTCATGATGTCAATTCGCTGCATGAAAGTCAAGAGCTACTAGTCAAGCAATGTGCAATTTACTATTGAAATTCGTCTACTGTTATGTTTATATTGATTAGTGTGACGGAAACATATTATTTTTTTTCATCGAGTACACTCCGTCTGCCCCTACAATTATGTGGTCAATAAGTTCAATGTCAACCTTTCTAAACTCATCTATCAAAATGCTTGTCGTGCGCAAATCTTGACTGGATGGATTGCATATTCCGTTTGGATGGTTGTGGGCAATTACTACCTGAACCGCATCTGCACGTAAAGCTGTTTTTATCAAATTTGATGGTATTATTTTTATTGTGTCCGGCTCTCCATCGGCAACTTTAGTACAAAAAACCACTTTGCCGTTATTACCCAGACAGGCCAAATATATTGACTCACGCTGCTGACAAATAAATTTATATTGCATAAATGATATTGCATCGTCTGGCGTTTTTATATAATTTATTTTTGAATTTTGGTCTTCCATGTATCTTTTGATTATCGACGCCAAAAGATTAATATACAATGCAGAATTCTTTCCAATGCCATCAACTTCGCACAAAAGCTCATATTGCGCGTCTATCACACCTGAAAACGAACCAAATTTTTCAATTAGATTATGCCCCAGTACATTCGTATCGGTGCGGGAAATGGTGTAAAAAAGCAATAATTCAAGAACTTCGTGGTCTTTGAAATGCTCTAAACCATATTGCTTGAATTCTTCTCTAATTTTTTCTCTGTGCCCATCGTGGACATTCTTCATAACTGTTTCCTCCGATTGTGTATTCCATAATTATACACGATTCACGCATATTTGCAATGGAGCAGCGTCGTGTGTTATACTGAATCAAGATACAATCAGGAAGTGATTATTAAATGAAAACGCTTAC
>JAVBKH010000059.1:0-8975 GCA_031554155.1 Oscillospiraceae bacterium | reverse complement strand
TCTTTCCAATACGCTACCTCCGACCTACGTGGGACAAAATACGGTACAGGTGGGTTTAAATAATTAACAAAATCTTTTTCTATTCCTACTGCCGAAACAGAGTCCGTTACCCCCTTAATTGTATTGTAAAAAAGCCCTAAGCCCTTGCCGCTGCGAACTCCTATGCCGTCGGATACGATGTTGAAATAGGAAAGCTGTACTCCCTCGCCACACGAAAGACCTATGCTGTCTATTCCCTCTGCAACTATCCACCAACCCCAAAAATTAGTATTATACGCTTCGTTTAACGTAACTCCTATAGCATTTGTGCCATTAACGACGATTTTGCTACTGCTTTGTCCCTCCATGAACATCTGCGAGTAGTAGCCTAAGGAAACACCGATAACGTTATTGCCTGTCGCTTTAATCTCGGAGGACTGCAAATTAACATTGCTACTGCTGACTAGTTCCCCATACTTGTCAAAAATAACATCGTCTTGGTGGTCGTATAAAAAAACAGCAGTAACTCCTTCGCCTGTGGCTTCAATCTTCGAGTTTTTCAATGTCAATGAGCTGTTGCCTGTAAGCTGAATAAGCGTCTTATTTGTGGGTGTGCCTTTCAACATCACATTTTCAAACGTGATGTTGCTGTTGTTTTTAATGGTAATGCTATACGCACCTGCATCAACGTTTTGAGTAACCCCCGCAGAAGCAAAATCAAGCTTGCAATTTGCTAGGGTAATGTCGGCACCAAGAACAATGTCACCGCTGTCTCTTGCAGCAAGCCGCGCCAAAAAATCTTCGGAAGTTAGCACAGTACTTGCGGTGCTGACTGTTCGAGTCATGGTAATACCTTGAGTACTAGCGCCAACATTGGATGTAACCCCCGAAGACGCAGTATCGCCATCTTGCAAGTTGCTGTTGTCGTAAAGAATAACGTCTCGTTGTTTTTTTTTGCCAAGTTGTTCCAAATATTCTGCGCCGTCACTTGCGATATTGGCAGTGTCATCTGTAGCCGCAGAGGCAAAAATAAAATATGGCACGAACATGACAAACAACAAAAAAGTTGCAAGTAATCGCAAACTGTAGCGCATAGGGTCTCCGTCCTAATCCTCTTCGATTTTATAGCCAAGTCCTGAAAAAAACGTTATTCGAATTGATGAATTCTTTAGCTTGCTTCTCAAGGTTGAAATATGCACATGGACTGTGCGCGAGTCGCTCAAAGCATTTGTTCGCCACACCATCTCATACAACTCTTTTGGAGAAACATAGCTGCCTCTGGACTGTACCAGTGCAAACAAAATCAAAAATTCTTTAGGTTTTAGCAAAATATCTTTGCCGCCAACAAATGCGCGCTGAATCGAATGGTCAAGCAACAGGTTGCCCACTGTCAACGTGCTTATAAAGCCTTGGTTGGCATTTGTTAGTGCAGTCGTTCGCCTAAGATGCGCTTCTATGCGCGCAACAAGCTCGTTTACGCCGCAAGGCTTTGTTATGTAATCGTCTCCACCAGCTCTAAAGCCTGTAACAATCTGCTCCTCATCACCTAGGGCAGTCAAAAATAATATTGGCGCAAGCGTGTTTTTGCGAATCTTCTCGCAAAGTTCAAGCCCCGTGCCATCTGGAAGCATTATGTCAACTACAAACAAATCAGGAGTATACTCTGCAATAGCTTGTTCAGCTTGCGCTAAAGAATCCGCCTTGATGACAGTATATCCTCTATATGTCAATGCATCACAATTGATTTTCATAGTTTCGAGATTATCTTCAACAAGCATAATCGTGGGAGAGTCCAAGTGATTCACCTACCTTGCATTCATACTATAATAATATTCTTTAATTCGACCAAATACAACAAATATTTTACGGATTTACGCCGTTTCTGTTACGGAAAAATATTGTCATTTATGGCTGAGCTGCGTTGTTAAGCCATTTTAGGGAATTACTTCAAACAAAGTTACCAGACAATTAATTTTTGTTAAGCTTCTGGTAGTTTCAAAAAAAAATGTTATGCGTAACGAGCCTGATGTAGCTTGCCGAACGGAAAAAAGCTGGTTCGGAGACTCCAAGCCTTGGCAAATAGGCAAATGGCAGCAACTCACGAAAAGAGTGCTGCCATTTGGTTTTACAATCTTTTAATTCGAATTATCGCGTCGCTTTTTATTTGCATTATTCGAATAAGCTTTCTTTTTTTGATATCGATTGGTGTTGTCTGATTTTGTTGGCTTCGCTGAATTTTCCTTTGCCGTTTTTGGGGTATTTTCCGAACGCTCTCGTCTTGGCCTTGTTTGCGGCTCAACATGTTCAAATATGCGCATTGGGCAGACAACATTCTTTACAACCTTGATTTCAAACCCTATCAGCTTTTGAATGTCCTTCAAGTATGCCTTTTCGTCAAAATCACAAAATGAAATGGCGATTCCGCTTTGACCCGCCCTGCCAGTTCGTCCAATTCGGTGCACATATGATTCTGGAATGTTTGGCAAGTCGTAGTTGATGACGTGGGATAGCTCGTCAATGTCAATGCCTCTGGCGGCAATATCCGTCGCGACTAGCACACGAATTTTCCCCGCTTTTAACCCAGATAATGCGGCTTGTCTTGCCGTTTGTGACTTGTTGCTGTGAATTGCGGCAGCCGCTACGCCCGCTGTATTTAGCAATCTAGTTATTCTATCCGCACCGTGTTTCGTTCGAGAAAAAATCAAAGCAGACGTAATCGTATCGTCTTTTAAAATCTCGCCAAGCAACATGCCTTTATTTATTTTATCCACAAAATAAACGGATTGCTCAATAGTTTCGACTGTTGACGAAACTGGCGTGACCATCACGGTTTCTGGCTTATTTAAAATAGAATTGGCAAGCTTTTCAATTTCAGTCGGCATAGTTGCTGAAAATAACAATGTCTGCCTATTCTTCGGTATTTTCGCAATTATTTTTTTAACGTCGTGGATAAATCCCATATCTAGCATTCTATCCGCTTCGTCAAGCACAAACATGGATATATCGTTTAAGTTGCAAAGTTTTTGGTTTATAAGGTCGTTCAGTCTGCCTGGTGTTGCAACTAAAATATCTATGCCTGCTTTTAGCTGAATTGTCTGCGGATTTTGGGCGACGCCACCAAAAATCGCAGCCGATTTAAGCCCAGTAAAGCGTCCGTATGTATTAAAGCTTTCATAAACTTGCATTGCAAGCTCTCTTGTGGGCGTTAACACTAGCGCTTGCAGCTTTCGTGCTTTTCCATTAGCTGCGCGTTCTTCGTATAGTTTTTGCAAAATTGGTATAGCAAATGCAGCAGTTTTGCCTGTCCCTGTTTGTGCGCAGCCAAGCAGGTCTTTCCCTGCAAGCAAAATCGGAATAGATTCTGTTTGAATTGGCGACGGGGTTTCATAGCCCTCGTCCGCGACTGCTTTTAGAATTGGGGCGATAATACCGAGTTCATTAAAATTCATTCTTTTCTCCTTTGTTGTGAAAATAAATTTAAACAAAAGAGAATCGAAGGTCGCAATGCTCTTTTCAAAATAAATAATTCACGCGTTGTTTATCTTTCGGGGTTTATGCTTTTATGGCCCATCTCATTTTTGCAGAGCGGGCGCGGGTATTCTTGTTGCATTCTTCCGCGGTTGGCCTTATGACTTCGGTTGCAACTTCACTATAAACGCCTTCGCGGAACAAGCTTTGAAAGGATTTTTTCACAAGCCTGTCCTCTCCAGAGTGAAAAGTTAAAATGGCAACACGTCCACCTTTTGCAAGTACCTTTGGCAGTTTTTCCAAGAATTGAGCTAGGACATCGAATTCGCGGTTTATGTCAATCCGCAATGCTTGAAATGTTCGTTGACTGGATTTTTTCACAGCGTCTTTTCGTAAGTTTAGCGGCAAAAATTTCAAAGCTTCTTCAATTATTTCGTGCAGCGTCGTCGTCGTTGAGATGTCTGCACCTTTTTTAATTTTGGAAGCAATTGCAATTGATATTTCCTTAGCGTAAGGCTCGTCCGCGTTTTCGGTCAAAATGTTCGCCAATTCGTATTGCGAAATCGTTCTAAGACGGTCTGCCGCCGTGTATCCTACTTCTGGATTTAGCCTCAAGTCCAAGGGACCATCTTTTTTGTAGGTAAATCCTCTTTCGGGGTTATCTATTTGCATTGAGGACACGCCTAAATCAGCAAGCACAAAATCAAAGGTGTTTTCCTCTGCTGTAACTTGGTCAATATCCGCAAAGTTTAGCTGCTTAATCGTTAAAATGTCAGAGCCATAGCCCAAACGAGTCAAGCGGTCTTTTGTTTTTGCAAGCTCTAGGGGGTCAACATCAAGCGCAAATAGGTGGCCCTTATGCTCTAAAGCTTTCAGCATTTCCAAGGTGTGGCCGCCATATCCAAGTGTTGCGTCCAAGCCTGTTTGTGCAGGTTTTATCTGCAAAAATTCCAGTATTTCATCAACGCAGATTGAAATATGCATACCCGCAGGCGTGTTGCCCTTTTGAAGGATTTTCTCCACGGTATCAGCATATTTTTCGGGCGCAAGCTCTTTGTATTTTTCCTTGAAATTCTTGGGGTGTGTGCCTTGATACCTTGCACGCCGTTTGTGCTGCTCTTCTTGATTTTCCATCTTCTACCTCAAATTGCTATTTTGTTGCGTGCTAAAACATCACTTTTATATTTTAGCAGAATATAGCCAAAAACTCAATAAAATTTATGTGAACTTTTGCCCTTTTCCTGTTTTGTGGACTTTAGGCCGTTTATATGGTATTCTATTAACTGAAATTTTAAATAGGAGTAGGAATCAGTTTAATGAGCATTTTAACGGTCAGCAATATAACGCATAACTTTGGCGGACGGCAGATTTTTGAAAACGTGTCATTTCGCCTTCTCAAGCGAGACAAGGTTGGATTAATCGGCGCAAATGGCGAGGGAAAATCCACCTTTATGAATATCATCACAAACAAGCTTATGCCCGAGCAAGGCGAAATTGAGTGGGCCAAGAGAGTTCGCGTGGGCTACATGGACCAACACGCCGTTTTGCAGGCGGGCACAACCATTCGTGATGCGTTGCGCCAAGCTTTTCAATATCTGTACGACGCAGAAGCCGAGATGAACGCGATGTACGACCGCATGGCTGATGCCACAGGCGACGAGCTAGACACGCTGATGAACGATGCCGCCGAAATCGGAGAAATGCTTGAGCACAACAACTTCTATATGCTTGACACACAGATTGAAGAAGTTGCAGGCGGACTAGGCTTGCGCGAGCTTGGACTTGACCGCGATGTGGACGATTTGTCTGGCGGACAGCGGACAAAGATTCTCTTTGCGCGGTTACTTTTGCAAGTTCCAGATGTCCTGCTTCTTGACGAGCCTACCAACTTTTTGGACGAGCCACACATTCTTTGGCTGCAAAAATATCTGTTGGAATACGAGAATGCTTTTATATTAATATCACATGACATGGAGTTTTTAAACAGCGTGGTCAACTTGATTTACCACGTGGAAAATGCCGAGCTTACCCGCTATGTGGGCGATTACAACGAGTTTTTGCGACTGTACGAACTATCCAAGCGACAACTTGAGTCCGCACACAGCAAGCAACAGTCCGAAATTGCCAAGCTTGAAGATTTTATTGCCCGAAATAAAGCGCGAGTTGCTACGTCAAATATGGCAAAATCACGCCAGAAAAAACTGGACAAAATGAATATCATAGAGTTAACAAAAGAAAAACCCAAGCCAAGATTCAACTTTAAACTTGCGCGAACACCAGAAAAGATTATATTTGAAACGAAGCAGCTAGTCATCGGCTATGATAAGCCACTCTCGCGGCCACTTGACTTGACTCTTGAACGCGGACAAAAAGTTGCGTTAATTGGGGCTAATGGTCTTGGCAAGACCACTCTCCTCAAAAGTTTGCTGGGCGAAATCCCTGCATTGAAAGGAACGACCACCCGCGGAGAAAACCAATTCATCGGGTATTTTGAGCAAGAGCCACGTGGCGACAACAAAAAAACTTGCATCGAGGACGTGTGGGAAACTTTCCCATCATTGAATCAAGCCGAAGTTCGCCGCGCACTAGCACAATGTGGCATGACCACAGAGCAGCTTGAAAGCAAGGTTTATGTGCTAAGCGGTGGCGAGCAGGCAAAGGTGCGGCTGTGCAAAATCATGAACACAGAAAGCAACATTTTGCTGCTTGACGAGCCCACAAACCACTTGGATATTGACGCCAAGGAGGAACTGGCTCGCGCACTTCGGGAATACAAAGGGACAATCCTAATGGTTTGCCATGAGCCAGAATTTTACCGCAGCATTGCGACAGATGTGTGGGATTGCAGCGACTTTACTGTGTTTTAATATAGCAAGCTTATTTGAGCACAGAACTCCGTGATACGATTTTGTCACGGAGTTCTGTGCTCTAAGCGCTTATTTAACCGCATAATATGTCTAAGATTCGTGTATTGTGCGGTTTCTGGGTGCGTTGTGTAAAATGCATACATTTTGAGTAAATCTATTGTCACAATATCGTTGCTTAGTTGCTTTGTTTTATATTTATGATATAATGTAGTTATATCTTTCATCGTGAATTAATTTGCGATATAAAGAATAACATTTTTGAAAGTGCGTGATATTTTTGTTCAAAAAAATGCTTTGTGTCGTTATTTCAGCTATCCTGCTTTTGTCGTTTACTTCATGCCAAAAGGGTGTAAAGCTAAGCCCAAAAAATCCTGTTACAATAACTATTTGGCACCATTATCACGCTGTTCAGCAGACTGCAATTGATAACCTCATCAAGACTTTTAACGAGACAAGAGGCCGTGAGCTTGGCGTAAGCGTTGAAGCCGTGAGCTTTGGCGGAATTAAAGAAGTTGCCGATGGCGTAAAAGCGTCAGCAAAAGCTGACGTGGGTGCGTTGCCATTGCCAAATATTTTCAGCGCTTACAGTGATACTGCGCTTGAAATTGGAGAAATGGGCACGCTAATCAATATTGGACAATATTTCACGCAAAAAGAGCTTGATGAATACGTAGGCTCGTACATAAGCAACGGAAAACTTGCCGACGGAAATCTCTATGTATTTCCCGTATCAAAATCTTCTGAAATCTTTATGCTCAACAAAACTGACTGGGATACATTTGAGCAAGCTGTAAATTCTGATTCAAAATACGAAAAAGTTTCTGTTGAGCAGCTTGCGACATGGGACGGAATCTTGAAAATCAGCGAAACTTATAACAACTGGACAGACAGCGCCACACCTGCCCCAAACGATGGCAAAGCCTTTTTTGGGCTTGATTCGTCGGCAAATTTCATGTTTGTTTGTTCGCGTCAGCTTGGCGCAGACCTTGTAACGCTCGAAAACGGTGCACCAAAAATTGCTTCTGATACAACTGTATTGAGAAAACTATGGGATTCATTTTATGTCCCGATGTTGAAGGGCCAGTTCGCATCTTTGGGCCGTTTCCGCTCTGACGACGTGAAAACGGGAGACTTACTTGCATTTGTGGGTTCAACTGCAAGCGCTGCTTACTTCCCAACGCATATTACCGACGCTGACGGAAAATCTCGTGACATCACGGCCTTAGTTGCGCCATATCCTGTATTTGAGGGAGCGAAGCCTGTTGCTGCCGAGCAAGGCGCAGGCGTGGCAATAACTAAGTCCGACGAACACCACGAAAAAGCTTCCGCAGAATTTTTAAAATGGTTCACTGACAGCGCGCAGAATGTTGGTTTTTCCGTTAGCTCGGCAGGGTATGTTCCCGTTAAAAATGGGGCAGCAACAAGCGAGGAAATGAAAAAGTCCATTGCAGACCTTAAAGCAAGTGGAAAAGCAAGTGACGTCAACCTTGCAAACGTTATGGATACATTCATAAAACAAAACGAAACGTACGAGCAATACGCTGCACCCACCTACAAGGATTCGTTTAAGTTGAGAACTGCGTTAGAGGGGTTGAACAAAAAAGCTGCCGAAGCAAGGGTAGAACTTTTAGAGGCTGTAGCAGCTGGCGCGAACTATGACGACGAGCTTAACAAACGCATTGACGATGCCGCTTTTGATGCATTCCTCGCAAGCATAAATAAATAGACCAACAAACTCAAATTTGGAAGCAAAGTGGGCCGCACTATGAGAAAAACTAACAACAGCATACGCAAGCGCATAGTCGCGGCTTTTTTAACCTTTGCCGTACTACAATCGGCTGTATTTTTTATTTTGCTGCTGAGCACTAATTTTTTCAGCGCAGTCTATGGCCAGGCATACAGTACATACAGCTTTGACGTTATTCGCACCTCCGAAATGATTCAAGAAATTTTCAACCGTTCACGCAGCGGTTTCACTCCCGCAGCGGCACAGCTAAATCGTGAGCTTGCCGCCACAATGAAACAAGAATCAATATCGTCCACCAACTACACCGAAAAGCAAGCAGAGCAGCTTTTGAAGCTCGCAACGGAGCATCTTGTCGAATACTTGAACTCCAACCACGATGTTTCTGGAGTTTTTGCTATACTTGAAAGTGAAAATCATAAAAAGAACTGCGTTCTAATTCGTGATAATAGTGAGATTTCGGCGATACGCAGCAACGAAAGCAAACTTTTTGTGCGTGGCCCAGGTTCAATTGCAAAGGAGAATAACTTTCAGCTACATTATTTGTGGGAAAACAAACTGGATTTTGACGTAATAGGAAGCGGGGCGCTGCTTGATTTTTATAACAAACCCATTTGGGCAGCTAAGCAGGGAATGCCTTACAACGACCTGTTTTATTGGAGTATGCCTTTTTCGATTATCGCAAACGACCAGAAAACAGTCACAATGACCTTGCCGCTGATTGACTCCAACGGTGTGCCATATGGCGTATGCGGCCTTGAATTTTCATCGGATTATCTCAAGAAGAATCTTGATTACAATGGGCTTGGCGACGCTACTAGTTGCTATGTCCTAGGCTCTCCAGAGCTTGGCACACAGGTTGACCGCAATATCATAAGCGGCCCAAGCTTTGCACCGTTATTTGCAACACCCCCTAC
>JAVBKH010000055.1:0-4093 GCA_031554155.1 Oscillospiraceae bacterium | reverse complement strand
CTTTTCATGTGTTTTGCTGTCCCAGAATCGGCAAGTATCGGGAGATATTTCGTCTGCCAAAACAATTGTTCCGTCGCCAGTCTTTCCAAACTCAAGCTTAAAATCAATCAGCTCAATGTTTAGGTCTTTTAAGTATGCTGTCAAAAGTTCGTTTACTTTAAGGGAATATTTGGCGATAAGTGCAAGCTCGTCCGTTGTCGCCCAATTCATCGCCGCAATATGGTACTCGTTGACCATCGGGTCGCCAAGCGCATCGTCCTTGTAGCAATATTCGAGAACTGTGCATCCAAGCTTTACGCCTTCTTCAAGTCCCAGTCGCTTTGCAAGAGAGCCTGCGGCAATATTTCGCACAATAACCTCAAGCGGGACTATTGAAACCTTTTTCACTAGCGTATCGCGCTCGGAAAGCTCCTCAACCAAATGTGTGGGTATTCCGTTTTTTTCGAGCATTTTCATAAGATGGTTTGTCACACGATTATTGATGACACCTTTGCCCTGAATCGTGCCTTTTTTTTCGCCGTTAAAGGCGGTTGCGTCGTCCTTGTAAGCTACTATGCATAGATTTGCGTCATCTGTGGCGTAAACCTTTTTTGCCTTACCCTCGTAGAGTTGTGTACGCTTTTCCATTGTTTTACCTCCGCTTTCTAATATCATGGTTTAGAAATATTATTTATTTCAGCCAGTTTGCAAAGCGTTTATTTAAACTTGTTCTGCAACTCGGCATCTTTGCTAAGTATTGTGTTTCTCATATCTGCTCTCATTTGAGCAAGTTTTTGCGTCAGCACAATGTCGCTTGTGGCGAGAATTTGCGCCGCAAGAATTGCCGCATTTTTTGCGCCGTTTATGGCGACTGTGGCAACAGGTATTCCATCAGGCATTTGCACAGTGGAAAGAAGCGAATCCAGACCATCAAGTGTTGAGCTTTTAATCGGTATTCCGATAACTGGCAAAATCGTGTGGGCAGCAATCACCCCAGCGAGATGTGCGGCTTTGCCCGCCGCCGCAATTATCACCCCAAAACCGTTGGCCGCTGCATTTTCAGCAAAACTTGAAGCCTCCGCAGGTGTGCGGTGTGCGCTCATGATGTGACATTCCACTTGAATATCTAGGGCTTTAAGCTGCAAAATTGCGCCTTCAACAACCGCAAGGTCACTTTCACTACCCATGATAACAGCTACTTTTTTCATTTGCTTCCTCCTGATTTATAATTATTCGCAAAATAAAAAGCATGGAATACGGTGCAACTAAGCGCCACTATTCCATGCATACGTACGATACCGTTTTGTTCGGGGGTGCAATTACTCCATTTTCGTTGCTTACAAGCTAACATGTTTGCACCTCCATTTCAAATGCTGTCTCTATCATAGCGTATTTTTTTGCTAAAATCAATTGATAAAAGCACATAATCCGCTTTATTGTAGTAACACACAAAAGAAATGGGCTTGGAGTAGAATATATTATTGAAAATATTGGCATACCAAATCTCTACAAAAGGTCTTTTGGTTCTTTTCTCCTAAAGAACATAAAGTGGTCGCCGTACAAGTTGAGTCTAGAACGCTACACCTATTAATTCGCAGCGAAAAGTTTAGCTTTTTGCTCTACGACTTTCTGCATTTTGTCCCAGTTTTTCTCCATATCCGCGACAAGTTTGAACTGTGTACGGCAACGGTCAAGGTTGTGGCCATCGCGTTTGATGTGGAAATATGTGTCCCCAGAAAGATAATCCGCTAAGAATCGAGCACCACATTCAAGCGTCATCATTTTCGCACCATTGCAGAGGTTTTGGACCTCGCATTCAGTGAGGCTTGACCCACAGGCTGAAAGAAATCCGTCGGTATAAGCTTCAAACAAATCAATCGACAACGAAACTTTTTCTAGGTCCTGTTCATCCTCGGTGGCAGTGCTTGCGCCGAATCGTATAGAATCGCCAAAATCGTTGACTGCAAGGCCTGGCATAACGGTATCAAGGTCTATCACGCACAGAGCCTTGCGCGTGTGCCTGTCAAACAAAACATTGTTGAGCTTTGTGTCATTGTGTGTAACACGAAGCGGCAGGTCGCCACTTTGCTGTAGCTTTGTTAAGGTGGACGCGTAATCCTCGCGTGCCAGTACAAACTCAATTTCCTGCTTTACATTGGCTGCGCGACCACAAATATCTTGATTAACAGCGTTGCTAAAAGCTTTATAACGCTCGGGGGTATTGTGGAAATTTGGGATTGTTTCCGTCAAGGTATGTGCAGGGAAATCGGCAAGCTGACGCTGAAAACGACCGAATGCTACTGCGCTTTCGCGAAAAATTTCGCTACTGGCTTGGTCAAAGCATGTGCTGTCGCTTACAAATTCGTATAGTCTCCAAAACTCACCGTTTTGGTTTAGCCAATCGTCGCCTTGCTTAGTCGGCACAAGTGTAAGCACCTCACGCGGTGAGGTGGCAGACTTGCGCAGATGCTTTGTCACAGCGCTAATATTTTGCATAAGCGCCTCTGTATTTTTAAAAACGTTGGTGTTGATTTTTTGCAAAATATATTCTCTTGCAACAGAGTCAATCAGCAGGTATGTTTCGTTGATATGGCCACTGCCGTAGCGATTGCAAAAAACAGGTTCGCCACCAAGTGCAAAATGTTTTGCTATTTCCATTAAATTAAGCCTCCCACAAATGTTTTGGATACATGCCGCTATCTTTCATGCCGCAAATTGCAGCCTTAACAATGGGCATATCATCGGAATAAGTTACTCCATACCATTTGTCTGGAGTTGGCAACACGCTGATTTCTGCCTTACCTTCGCTTAGCAGCGCATTTGGGACAAGTGGCAGAAAATATTCGCATTTGAGCGGGTTCTTCGGCAGATTTTCGCTTAAATATGCCGAAAATCTGCTTTCGATTTCGTTCATCATGTTTTGGGCAAATCCCCACATGTTCATAGAAACAGTCGTCCCTGTTGGCAAAAAGACATAGTTTTTGTCGTCTTCTGTGTACGCAGCACCGTCTGGCCTTTTTTCAATATGTGTGCGCTCAATGATTTCGACAAGCTTGTCACCGTCGGTTTTGCATACACCTCTCGCAACATAGCCATTTTCCGTCAAGGTATTTTCAATTTGATACCCTACCATAGCATGTCTCGTATCGCTTGCCTTATTTGCAAGAAAATCGTAGATAATTTTAAATGCATTCGCACCGTAAAAGTCATCGGCGTTTATTGCAGCAAATGGCGCAGTAACAGAAGTTTTTGCGCTTAGTACCGCGTGAGCAGTTCCCCACGGTTTAACCCTACCATCGGGAACGCTGAATCCCTGCGGCAATGAATCAAGGCTTTGAAAAGCGTAGCGAACGTTCATATGTTTTGATATTCTGTCGCCGATGACCTCGCGAAAATCTTTTTCAAGCTCGCGGGTTATCACAAATATTACAGTGTCAAAGCCTGCACGATGTGCGTCGAAAAGAGAAAAATCAATGATAATGTGTCCCTCTTCGTCTACGGGGGCAATCTGCTTTAGTCCACCGTAACGGCTTCCCATTCCTGCTGCCATAATAACAAGCTCTGGCTTATTCATGCGTGTTTCTACTCCAATCTAACTTTGTAATTATACGAAAATATATTTTTCTTGGCAGCTTTTGCGTCGGTTTGATTTGTGCGACACTTTCCAAGTTTAAGTTTGATGCGTATAGTTTCATAGGACACCTATCCCTTGATTGCTCCACCAGTAACACCAGCTATTATTTTTTCACTCAAGAACAAATATAGCACAAATGTCGGCGCAAAAACGATGACAACGCTTGCGAACATGCCGCCCCAGTCGCCTGTGTAACGCATGGACTGAATCATGTTGTAAAGTCCCACTGCAACAGGGCGAATTTTTGATTTGTTTGCAAAAACCATGGACATAAAATATTCATTCCAGATTGTGATGAAGTTAAACACAGTTACAGTAATAATGCCAGGCTGTGCAAGGGGAAACATTATGCGCCAAAATGTTCCGATTGGGCTGCAACCGTCCATTGCTGCGGCTTCTTCAAAGGTAAAGCTTAGGTTTTTGAAGAAAGTTAGCAGGAAGAAAATTGTAAACGGCACATTCATAGCTATGTACAAAAAA
>JAVBKH010000034.1:0-4159 GCA_031554155.1 Oscillospiraceae bacterium | reverse complement strand
TCCCGAATATACTTACTAGCTTTTCGTTCGCATGATTTTTCTAAATCAAAAAAATTTTCAAGGGCTATTTTTCTAAACTCACTTCTTGCATTTCTGCTTTCCGTTTGTCTAACATTTAATAGCTAATGTTGTTCAATTTTCGAGGTGCGGCGGACAAGCTAACTCCGCTTTGCAGCGTCGTTTCTAAGCTTGTACTGTTTCGCTGTCGTTAGGCAGCTAATAGATAATATCATATCGGAATAGTCTTGTCAACAGGTTTTTACAAAAAATTTGGATTTTTTTAAAATTATTTTCAAAAGTAACCATTTTAAAGGAAAAATGGCTGTGTCAAACATGTGACACAGCCATTTGTTTAAACAAAATTCAAGCGTTAAACTGGATGTGCTCCACCCATGGCATGTGCTGCATTAACACCGTATTTCTTGGCCTGTCTCTTTTCAAAGAACTTGGGTGCAACCTGCGGGAACTGTGCCATAGTGAGCACGTCTTCTGGCTGCTCGTTGTATTTTTCTGGCAACTCTGCCTTTAACTTTTCAAGCTCTGGCTTAATTAAATCTGCGGGACGGCAGTCAATTGGCTCGTCGTCTCCACAAATTTGCTTGCGGAAGCTAGGGTCAATTGGCGCAGGGGTTTTGCCGTATTCACCGCGAACCATGCCTTTAAATTCCTTTGTGAGCATCTTGTAGCGCTCGCCTGCTATGACATTGAACACAGCCTGTGTGCCGACAATCTGCGATGTCGGCGTAACAAGCGGAGGATAGCCAGAATCCTTGCGGACGCGTGGAATCTCCTGCAACACTTCGTCGAGCTTGTCGCTTTTGCCTGCATCTTTGAGCTGCGAAATAAGGTTGGATAGCATACCGCCAGGAACTTGATAAAGCAGCGTGTTTGCGTCAACTCCAAGAACTTGCGGGCTTAGCAAGCCGCTAGCAAGATACTTGTCGCGCAAAATAACCGCATGTTCACGCACTTTGTTGAGCTTATGCAAGTCTAGTCCTGTTTCGTAAGGTGTACCTGCGAAAGCCGCGACCATAGTCTCGGTGGCTGGGTGTGACGTTCCAAGTGCAAGCGGAGAAATTGCAGTATCAATACCATCTACGCCTGCCTCTGCGGCCTTTAGGCAGGCCATCGAAGCCATGCCAGACGTGTAGTGAGTGTGAAGCTGAATCGGGATTTTGACGGCTTTTTTAAGTGCCGCAACAAGCTCATAAGCTGTGTACGGTGTAACAAGTCCCGCCATATCCTTGATGCAGATAGAATCTGCGCCAACATTCTCAAGGTCCTTTGCGTATTTTACAAAGGAATCGACGCTGTGCACTGGGCTTAATGTGTAGCTAATGCAGGCTTGAAGATGCGCGCCCTCTTTTTTTGTAGCCTTAATTGATGTTTCAAGGTTGCGTGCGTCGTTTAGCGCGTCAAAAATTCTGAGAATATCTATGCCGTTTGAGACAGTTTTCTGAACAAAATATTCAATAACATCATCGGCATAATGGCGATAGCCAAGCGCATTTTGGCCACGGAAAAGCATTTGCAGCTTTGTGTTTGGCATGTTCTTGCGAATAATTCTAAGACGCTCCCACGGGTCTTCGTCAAGGAAGCGGATACATGCGTCAAAGGTTGCACCGCCCCAAACCTCACAGGAATAATATCCGACAGCATCTAAGTCCTGCATCATCGGAATCATTTCTTCAATCGACATGCGCGTTGCAATCAAGGATTGGTGCGCGTCGCGAAGAACAGTTTCGGTAATCTTAATATTTGCCACCTCGGTCTCCCCTTTCTGTGTAGGATTTTACGCGATAGAAATAAGCACTGTGCCAGTGTTGACAGAATCGCCCTTGCTGACGTGAATCGCAGCAATAGTGCCAGCTTTTGGCGTCACAATGTCGTTTTCCATCTTCATAGCTTCAAGTATCATTAGAACTTGATTTGCCTCAACTGCTTGGCCTACGCTTACCTTTATGTCCAGAATTGTGCCAGGCATTGGGGATTCCACCTTCGAGGTCACGCCGCCAACGGTTGCAGGCGCAGGAGCTGGGGCCGCGGGTGCAGCAGGAGCGGCAACAGGTGCAGGAGCAGCCGCAACAGGTGCAGGCGGAGGAGGTGGCGCAATCGGAGCATATGCTGCTCCACCAGAAATTTCTTCGACGGCTACGTCGTAAGCTTTGCCGTTAACCGTAACGTTAAATCTTTTCATTATATAATCTCCTTCGTGTAATTGTAGTATAAAATTCAGCTACATCGGCATGTTAGAGTGCTTCTTGGGCGCGCGACTCACACGCTTTGCGGATAGCAAATCAAGTGCCGCAAGAACGGCGGGGCGTGTAAGCCCAGCGTCGATTACGTCGTCAATATGGCCTGCTTGTGCGGCTTTAAGCGGTGAAGCTTCATTGGCAAGATACTCTTGCTCAAGCTTCTCGCGTGTGTTTTCCGCTGTGATTTTATCTGCGTAAAGCAGAGCGACAGCAGTTTGAGGCGGAAGCGCTGATATTTCAGCATTTGGCCAAGCTATTGTGTAATCGGAGTTTGCTGCGCGTCCTGCAAGCGCGATGTACGCAGCGCCATAAGCTTTGCCCGTGATAACGGCAACTTTGGCGGTTGTGGCTTCAGCGTAAACATGGGAGAGCTTGGCCATTTCGCGAACAGAGCCGCAAAGCTCGTCTTTTGCGGAATTTTTCATTCCAGAGGTGTTTACTAGGGTGATTATGGGAATCTGGAAGCTATCTAGCACCGAGACCACCTTGGCGATTTTGGCGCAACCGTCTGCACAAAGCTTCTCTCCCTTTGTGGCAATAATGCCGCAGGGGAAGCCGCCCATGGTTGCAATGGCTGTATAAGCACATTTGCTACCAAAGTCGGACAAAAGCTCAACAGCGGAGGAATCGTCGCAAATTGACTCAACAATCTCTTTAGCTTCCATTTTGTCTGATGATGCGCTAAGTTTTTCCGCGCCGCCCTCAAATTCTTCGAATAAGTTTAGAGGCAAAGCAGAAAGGTTGTTGAGCGGCAACATCGAAACTAATTTTCTTGTTGCAGCGCAAGCTTCGTCGTCGTTTTTGCAAACGATTTGTGCGACGCCCGCTTTTGCGGCATTTGCGGCAGAGCCTGCGCCCTTGACTTCTTTTTCGTCAGCAGGATTTGCCATGAAAAACTCTGCTTTTTCGCTCATCACCACGAAATCGGCGCTTGCTGCAAGCATGGCCGAAACTCCAGCGCAAGTGCCAAGCACAACCGAAACTTGCGGAACAACACCGGAAAGATTGTTGGAGCGGAGCAAAAGCTCTCCGCAAGCGGCAAGAGCGGCTGTGCCCTCTTTAACTCGCACGCCGTGGGAATCAAAAATTCCGATAACTGGTACACCAGTTTTAATTGCAGTATCATAGACCTTGCTGATTTTGGCGGCGTGAACAGCTCCAACCGCGCCACCATTCGATGTAATATCCTGCGAAAAAATTGCAACGGGGCTGCCCTCCACTGCACCAAACCCGCAAATTACTCCAGCAGGCTCGTCGTCAACAGTGACTAAGGCATCCATTTCAACAAAAGAATTTTCATCTAGCAGCATAGTAATGCGTTTTCTGGCTGCTGTTTCACTTTCTGCCTTAGCGCGTGCAGCTTGCAAATTATTAAGTGCGCTCATTAAGTGGCCTCCATTTCATCGGTTAATATATTTTAAGGAAATATTAAACACATACGTTGTAATTGTACACCATTTTTTTGGGCATTACAAGCTAATTTGTGGCTTTTCGGAGAATATCGCCAATTTTTATTTAGCAAGTTAGAACATGCCTACAAAATCTTCTGCGGACATGCCGTGAATGTATTGTTGCAAGCCAATTTTTTCTATTTTTCGCGCAATTTCTCCTCGGTCGTGGCGAACACCTTTGAGAATTCCCTCAAGCTCCGATTTATCAGCGACGCCGAAAAAATCGCCGAAGATTTTAGCTTCCTCAATCACGCCATGCTCTGTGCGTAACCGCAAGTCAACAAGCCCAAATGGAAACTTCACGCTGTTTTCGAAGCTGTATACAGGTGACTTGCCAAAATTCCACTCCCATTTTGAATATTTTTCCTCGACTAGCTTATTCGTCGCAGCAATGTCATCTTGCGTCAGCTCATACTCACTTATGCCCTCGACGCTTTCACGAAAATATGCGGC
>JAVBKH010000133.1:0-7042 GCA_031554155.1 Oscillospiraceae bacterium | reverse complement strand
GCTTTGTGAACCCAACCGTCGCCCTTTTCTTTAAACCATCTTGTAAGCATACCAATTTGAGAAAGTGTAAATGAAATAAATACGCCAATTGCGTAAAGTGGAACTAAATCATGTGGTCTGCCACCATAAATTATGACTAGAACTCCCGCTGCAACACTTAGCATGATAATACCGTTTGAAAAACCAAGACGCACGCCTCTTAGTGCAAATTGTCTGGGGGCGTAGCCGTCTCTTGCAACTAGCGACAATAGCATTGGCAGGCCCGAGTATGACGTATTTGCGGCCATAACGAGAATGACTGCGGTTGCTACTTGCAAAACGTAGTACATGAAGCCGTTGCCAAAAACTTGCGAAGCAATTTGCGAAAGAACGGTAGATTCGTAGTTAGGCACTGCGTGGTAGAGCGTTGCGAGGAATGATGTTCCTCCGAAAATCAAAAATACAAACAGCGCCAAAAGACTTAGCACCCTTTTTGCGTTTTTTTGCGCAGGGTCTGCGAAGTTTGGAATGGCGTTGCTGACAGCTTCGACACCAGTTAAACCTGCACAGCCTGCCGCAAATGCACGAATAAGCAGAAAGAACGTGACGTCGCCCACAGCTTGTGGTATTTGATTTGACGGTTGCGGTGGTTGGCCTAAAATAAAGACCTTAACTAAGCCCACAACAATCATGAGAAGCATGGAAAAAATAAATATATAGGTTGGGAATGCAAAAATTCTTGCGGATTCCTTAACGCCACGAAGATTTGCAATGGTCATTAGCGTTATTAAAATCAAAGTAATCAAAACGCTGTAGGGGAGTAGAGCAGGAATTGCGGAGGTCAAGGCGGCTGTACCCGCAGAGGTACTGACTGAAACTGTCAAAATATACCCGATTATCAACGACGCAGAGGCCGCGAGACCTGGTACTTCACCAAGATTTTCCTTGGCGACAGTGTACGAGCCTCCGCCATGAGGGTAGGTGTCGATTGTCTGTCTATACGAGAAGACAAGAATTAGCAGCAGCGCGATAATTGCAATTGCCGAAAAAAACATGTACTTGTAGGCCATTAACCCAACGACCAGAACAAGCACCCACAAAATTTCTTCAACTGCGTAGGCAACTGACGATATTGCGTCACTTGCCATGATGGGAAGACCCCAAAACACGTTTAATTTTTCACCGCGTAGCTCTTCATTTCGCAGTGGCCTGCCTAGTAAAAATGCCTTAATACCCTTAACCAAAGACCGTCACCCCAGAAGTAATCAAATTTTGCAAAGTAACAAAAATCTAATGCTAATTTTTAGATACAAGAGAGTATATCATAGCATATTATTGTTAGCAATGCTTTTTGAATAATTCAACGAGTTATAATGATTTTTTCATGAATTGCCATATAATAAGTGCGCATGTGCCAAAGCAAATCATGATTACAAACGAAGAAAGATAGCCACCACTACTTGCGCGCAGAGTACCTGCAAGCCACGGGCCGAGCATTGCGCTTGAAATCATGCCAAGACTTACAATTCCGTAGTTTGCGGAAAAATTCTTCATACCAAACCGACTACTAGCAAAGGTAGAGTTTGTCGTAGGTGCGCCGCCATAGCTCAAGCCTGCAAAAATGAAGCCAATAATCATTATTGCAACACTGTTTGTGATGTTTGATACAACCAGTAGCGCGGAGGCTGTAATTATGTAGCAGGTTGTGAGCAGCATACTTCTTCTAAGGCCAAATTTATCGAAAACAAATCCGCAAAGCACTCTGCCAAGGCCGTTGCAAATAGAGAAAATGCCTGCTGCTTCAGCGGCTAGAGCAGGGGTGAGTCCCAAATCCTGTGCGTAGGGGGAGGCGTGACCTATAACCATAAGCCCGCCCGAAACCATCATTGTAAACCATGCTATATACAGCCAGAACGATTTTTTTCGTAAAACCTGTGACGGCGGAACATCTTCCGCAGGTGCAATGACTTTTGCAGATTTGCTTGCACTTTTAGGTGCAACAAATTCGGAAGGAGGCAGCACAATCCATCTCGCGCCGATTGACATAATTATAGCGAATAATATTCCGAAAGTAAGAAAAGTATTTCGCCAACCAAAAGTCTCAAACATGCCCACGGCAATGCGGCCGAGTGTTAGGCCACCAAAGCCGAATCCCATCATCATTATGCCTGATGCAAGGCCAGTTTTATCGGGGAACCATTTGATTATTGTGCTGACTATGGCATTGTTAGCCATGCCCACGCTAAAACCGACGAAAACGCCG
This sequence comes from Oscillospiraceae bacterium, assembly GCA_031554155.1. Lineage (GTDB taxonomy): Bacteria > Bacillota > Clostridia > Oscillospirales > Ruminococcaceae > WRAV01. Next base: position 4,800 of record JAVBKH010000133.1, on the reverse strand, counting down.
TAAAAAATATACAGCCCAATCAATGAGTTGGTTTGCGAGCAAACGACGAAGCCGATTAGCGCACATGCTGCTGCAATGTATATCACAGCGCGTCTTGCCTTTGTTTTAGAAATAAATCCACATGAAATAAGTCCAATTACCAAAAATGCAATTGATATTGTAAAGGTGAGCGAAGTTTGCCCTCTATTCCAACCGAATTCTTCTTCTAGCGGAGCTACAAAGGTTGACCATGCGTAAATCAAGCCAAGAAAAAGCATTAAAAAAGTCCCGATTGCTAAATGAATCCACCTTTTTGCTGTAAAAGTCATATTATCTCTCCTAGTTCAGTAAATTGTTTATCATTTTACCACTTAAAAGCGTTAAAGTCAAATAAAATTTTTGTCTTGCAAAATTTAAAAAAGAATATATAATTAGAATAAGCAACTAAATAAGTATATTATATAAATAAATTCTAATTTTTGCCAATTATCTCCAAATTTCTCTTGAAGTTTTCGCATAATTAATATAAAATTAGTAAAATAACTATTGGAGTCACCTTTTTGGTGGGCTTTAAATTGAGGGAGACCACATGCCAGCCTGCATACTTTGTAAAGCACACGCAATTATTAACCGTCAGGAAAGCGCAAGCAGAACTATATATAACTGTAGTAGGTGCGGGGTATTTGTCGTTTCGGATTTAGTCGAGAAGGAAGTCAACAAATCCTCGTCCGAGATTGCTTCATACCTTATGACCCGCAAGCTTGCAAATGAAAGTGATACGGTTTTAATTTCCTTTGAAAAAGCAAATCTCGATAAAGAATATCTGCAAATGACTGTGGATAAAATTGTTGGCCTATACCCCAAAAGCTTTGAGGAGCAGATGGGTTATGCGCTAAGAAATCTAGGTCGCATGTCTAAATTTCCAGGACATGAAATTCGGATTGAAGACGTAAATTTTTCGCCGATTTTGTTTGTCAAAAACAATAATGTTGAGGCGCTTACGTTTTTGTTAAAGTCCATGCAAAAGGCCGAACTAGTCGAGAATAATTACTTTAGCGGAGCATATTTTCCATGCGGCGTAACTGTTTCAGTTAAGGGCTGGGAACGTATTTACCAAATGAAAAACGGCCTTGAAAAACGGGATAATCTTTTTGTTTGCGCACCGCGTGAAGATAACGAGGTTAGCACTCAATTCCACACGGCGATGAAAAAACTTGCTAAAGAATGCGACCTTCATATGGTGGAAAACTCCAATGTGCGCGCAGAAGCAATAATTTCAAACGAGCTTGTAGCGGGCGTTAAAGCGGGAAAAGTCGTTGTGTGTGATTTCACCGAAGGGCTAGGCGAGGCCTACTTTGCGTCTGCATTGGCGATGGGCCTAAAAAATATTTGCGTTTTGACTTGCCACGAATCCGCAAAGAAAAAGTTGCAATTTGATAGAAACCACCTCAACGTGATTATCTGGGATAAACCAGAGTCACTTTATCTTGAAGTATTTTGCGCAATCAAAGCTAGACTTTAAATAAAAATGCCGCCACGGCGAAGCTGTGGCGGCATTATAATGTGGTTTAGTCAGTTTCTTTTTCGTTTACATAGTAACATAGCGTCATCAAGCTATCGCCAAGGTGAACGTTTTCCACAACAATTTTATCATTATATACAAGGGACAAGTCATAATGCGAGAAATTCCAAAAGCCAGTAATGCCCCATTTAACAAGATTATCGGACAATTCCATGGCAGCTTCGGTAGGAATACAAAGAATTGCGACCTTGGGCTTATGCTCCAGACAAAAAGCCTCAAGTTCGATTGAGCTTGCCACTGTCCAGTCTCGAATTTCTTTGCCGACTATCGTAGGGTTGCTGTCAAAAATTCCAATCAGTCTAAAGCCGCGTTGCTCAAAGCTCATGTGGTTTGCAATTGCAAGTCCAAGATTACCTGCGCCAAGCAAAATCGCGGGGACATGCTTGTCAAGCGAAAGAATGCGGCCAATTTCGGTGCGAAGTGCTGCAACGTTATAGCCGTAACCCTGTTGACCAAAACCGCCAAAGCAGTTCAAATCCTGCCTAATTTGAGAGGCGGTAAGTCCTATGATTTCGGCAAATTCGCGCGAAGAAATGCGCTCTGTACCTTTTGACTCAAGCTCGCCTAAAAAGCGATAATACCGCGGCAAACGGCGCGTCACAGATGTTGAAACATTCGGATATCTTGACATACTGCGCCCCCTTTTCGAAAATTTAGACACTATCATTCTACATCAAGTTTTATAGTTTGTCAAATTACTCACAATGTATTCAGCAAATCGAATTAAAAATTTAGAGTTTGAGCATAGCGGAGATTAAGAGAGAAAACAAGAGATTTTTGAAGCAACACCAATCTAAATTAAATTTGCTATTGACATCACACATTTGAGACGATATACTATAAAAGTTGAGTTACACGCCAATATTGGCAATGTAAGGTAAATACAAAAAAATTCAGGAGGTTGCGATTTATGTCCACAACTATGCCAAAAGTCGGCGAAATTAGCCGTAAATGGTATATCCTCGATGCTGCTGGCAAACCGCTCGGCCGCACCGCAGTTGTTGCCGCAACAATTTTGCGCGGCAAGCATAACCCCACTTTTGCCCCTCACGCCGATTGCGGCGACCACGTTGTCATCATCAACGCTGAAAAGGCAATCCTCACAGGCAATAAGCTTGTGCAAAAGTTTGCCCGTCATCACACAGGTTTCGTTGGCGGCCTAAAAGAAATCCGCTACGATGCACTGATGAAGTCCAAGCCCGAAAGAGCCATGATGCTCGCAGTCAAGGGAATGTTGCCTGATACAACTATCGGCCGTAAGGCACTCACACGTTGCCGCATTTACCGTGGCAGTGAGCACGATAATCAAGCACAAAAACCAGAAGCCTGGACACTTTAAGAAAGGGGGATACCATTCATGTACGATACCAAAGCTTATTTTTACGGCACAGGCCGCAGAAAGCAATCTGTTGCCCGCGTTCGCCTATATCCCGGCAGCGGCAAAATCACAATCAATGACCGTGACATCGACGATTATTTCGGCCTTGACACACTCAAGCTGATTGTTCGTCAGCCGCTAAACCTCACCGAGACTGTTGCACGCTTTGATGCTGTTGTCCGCGTGAACGGCGGTGGCGTTACCGGTCAAGCCGGTGCAATCCGTCACGGAATCTCCAGAGCACTGCTTGTTTTCAATGCTGAAACAAGACCCGCTCTCAAAAAAGCAGGCTTCCTAACCCGCGACCCAAGAATGAAGGAGCGCAAAAAGTACGGCCTCAAGGCTGCACGTCGCGCACCACAGTTCAGCAAAAGATAGTTTTTATCTTATTTTGCAATTATCAAACCCCGAAAACATTACGTTTTCGGGGTTTGTTCTACTATTTTTTCCGCTTGCTGCATTTATTAAAAATATGTGGTACAATAATTTTACAAATCTATTTGGCGGAGATGTTATTTCATGCAAAGCTATCAAGAAAAACCGTTGCAAAAGCCCGTCAAGCTCGGCGGCTCTGTTGATAACGACCGCGCAAAGCATATAAAGGAGCTTTTTGCAAAGCATTATGACAATAAAATTGCTGTAATTGTATTGGAACAACAGGGTAATTACGGCAAAACAGTTCATGTTACAGCCAAGGTTGACTTAACGGACATGAACAAGAAAGCTCTGCGTTTTTATAGCTTTGATATGCAAAATAATAAGTTTATTTTAACAAATCCTCAGCCTAGATTTTGGATAGATGAGAAAAAATATCTGCATTTTGACACATTTTATGCAGGCGATATTGTAATAACTGACCGAGCTTTATCAAAGCGTGGTGGGCTAAACATATCGCGATGAAGCGAGAATTTCGCGCACCATGGCCTCAAGTTGCTCAAAATATTCAAGCTGGCCTGCTCGTTTGCGCAAGACAGCCGCTCCGCGAAGCCCTTTCAAATACCACGCCACATGCTTGCGCGCTTCTCTCATGCCAACGTGCTCGCCCTTGTACTTGCAGGCAAGCTCAATATGTCGCAACATAATTGACATTTTTTCGTCTAACTCTGGTTCAGGCAGGCTTTCGCCGCGCACAAGGTAAGCTTGGATTTGACGAAACAGCCACGGTGCGCCGAGCGCTCCGCGGCCTATCATGACAAGGTCGCAGCCAGTTTTTTCGTACATATTTAAAGCGGCGGCGAGGCTATCGACGTCGCCGTTTCCAATTACTGGGACCGAAACTGCTCGCTTGACCTCGGCAATGATGTCAATATCCACAGGTGGTGCGTACATCTGGCTGCGTGTGCGGCCGTGGACGGCTATTACCGCTGCGCCATTTTGCTCTGCGATTATCGCGGCTTCGACTGCATTGACGCTTTGCTCGTCCCAACCTTTGCGAATTTTTACGGTTACAGGCAAGTTTACAGCATCGCTAACCGCTTTGATTATCGCTCCCGCAAGTGGCAGATTTTTCATCAAAGCACTGCCGCAGCCACTGCCTGCAATTTTAGGAGCAGGGCAGCCCATGTTGATATCGATGACGTCGGGTGAATAGTCGAGTGCTGTGATTGCCGCCTGCGCCATTGCGTCTGGGTCGTCGCCGAAAAGCTGAACAGCGGCAGGTCGCTCTGCTTCAAAAATTGAGAGCAACTCGGCAGTTTTGGCGCTTTTATACTGCAAACCTTTTGAACTAGCCATTTCTCCGACGACATAGCAAGCGCCTTGTTCCACGCAAATCTCGCGGAAAGCGCGGTCTGCAACGCCCGCCATTGGCGCGAGAGCCGCAGTTTTTTTTATTTTTAGTGAGCCTAGCTGCACGTTTAAA
>JAVBKH010000019.1:0-4076 GCA_031554155.1 Oscillospiraceae bacterium | reverse complement strand
TCGCACTTTAAGCAAACTGCTGATATTGACGTCTCCACAGAGAAAACCTTTGCAGAAACTTTCCCAATGATTGGCGCGGCAGGCACACCGTTTGAGGGAATGTATGACGGAAAAGGTTTCGGCATTTCGAAGTTGCGAGTTGTTTCCCAAGCTGAAAACATCGGCTTGTTTGCGTCCAACAAAGGCATTATTCAAAATGTTCGTCTGCTCTCTGGCGATGTTTCCGCGGCCTCGACTTCTCCCGCTTATGTTGGCGGAATCGTTGGCCTAAACTACGACGGCGGACAAATTCGCTCAAGCTCTAACGGTGCAACCGTTAACGGAAACCAAAACACCACAACTGGCGGCGTTGTTGGCTGCAACTTTGGCGCAAAAGTCCACGATTGCTTCAACTACGCAAAAATTTCTGGCGTTGCAAAAGTTGGCGGCTTAGTTGGCTACAACCGCGACAAGGCAACTCTCACAGGCAGCTATAACGCAGGCGAAGTAGTTGGCAGCGACGAGTTTGGCTCTGTGTGCGGCTCAAGTGACGATGCTGTCATCGCGAACTGCTACTTCTTAACTGGGACAACAGACTACGGCATTTTCACAGGCTCTGGCACTGCCACGGAAAAAACCGCCGAAGAGCTTGCAGACCCACAAATGGCAGCAGACCTTGCCGCAGGCAATGAAAGCTCGCTTTGGGTTGCAGGTAATGCAGCAGGCAGCTATAAATTCCCAACACACAAAAAACCCGAATAGTTGAAATATTCTTAGGCAAAAAATCAGCCCTTATTTGGCAAACGCTAGATGGGGGCTGCGTCTTGTTGCCTGTGATTGTTGAACTTTCACATATTTTTCTATTGCTTTCTTATACGCGATTAGTTATACTAAAGGGTATCATAATGCTTTGATAAACAATTAAAGGGGGAGAACGAACATGGCAAAGGTAAAGGCTGTAAAGCAGGCATCATCGCGATTGCCGCTGCTTGCATTGCGCGGTATGGTTTTGTTCCCCAAAATGGTACTTCATTTTGATGTTGGCCGCGAAAAATCCGTTTTTGCGCTTAATGAAGCCATGAACAACGATAGAATGTTGTTCCTTGTGGCTCAAAAGGATATAAGAGATGAAGACCCTACTGGGGAAGAAATATATGACGTAGGCGTAGTTGCCGAAATCAAGCAGATAATTAAATCAAGCAATGGTCTTAGAGTTTTAGTTGAGGGGCACTATCGCGCGCGCTTGATAAGTGTGTCGCAGGAGGACCCGTTTTTCACAGCGCAAATAGAGGAATATCCCACAAAACCTGTGGCTGGTATACGCCAGCCTATGCTTGACGCGCTCATGCGCACGCTCAAAGATTTGTTTGAGGAACACAGCGCAATGACTCCGCGCATGACAAAGGAGCTTGTGTTCAACGCGGTGGCGGCCGATGACCCTGTATTTTTAAGCGAATATATCGCCGCAAACTTGTACATACATGTTGACGACAAGCAGAGCATACTTGAGGAATCAAGCATTACAAAGCGCTTGCGCTTGCTCATTCAAATTCTTGAGGAAGAAAACGAAATCCTATCTCTTGAAAATGAAATTCACGAAAAAGTTCGTTCGCAGATTGACGGCAATCAGCGGGAGTATTATCTGCGCGAACAAATGAAAGCCATTTCCTCCGAGCTTGGGGAGGGTGAGTCTGCCCTTGAGGAAAGCTACGAGTACCACATGAAGATTGAAGCTTTGGGACTTGAAGCCGAAAGCGCCGAGAAGCTCCACAAAGAAGCGGACAGACTTATGAAGCTGCCTGCAAATTCCCATGAATCTGGTGTTATCAAAACATACCTTGATAACTGCCTTGAGTTGCCTTGGAACAAATTTACCAAAGATAAAATTGATATACCAAAAGCACAAAAGCAGCTTGACAAAGACCATTACGGCATGAAAAAGGTCAAGGAACGAATTATCGAAATGCTTGCGGTAAGGGCGCTTGCACCCGACGTGAAGGGGCAGATTATCTGCCTTGCAGGCCCTCCTGGTGTGGGTAAAACCTCTGTTGCAAAGTCAATCGCGAAGTCAATGGGGAGAAAATACGTTCGCATGTCACTTGGTGGCGTTCGCGATGAATCCGATATTCGCGGCCATCGTAAGACGTACATAGGCGCAATGCCTGGCAGAATCATTGCTGCAATGAAGCAGGCAGGCAGCTCAAACCCGCTTATGCTGCTAGACGAAGTTGACAAGCTCGGCTCCGACTACAAGGGCGACCCTGCGTCTGCTCTTTTGGAGGTGCTAGACTCCGAGCAAAACAACGCCTTTCGCGACCACTATATCGAGCTGCCTTACGACTTGTCGCAGGTGCTTTTTATCGCAACAGCAAATGACTTGAGCGCGGTACCGCGCCCCTTGCTCGACCGCATGGAGGTCATTCAACTTTCGAGCTACACCCGCGAGGAAAAGTTCCAGATTGCAAAAAAATATCTCACATCAAAGCAAATGAGCAAACACGGCCTTACAAAAACCACGATGAAAATATCAGATGCCGCACTTTACGCTTTGATTGATTTTTACACCCGCGAGGCAGGTGTTCGCAGCCTTGAGCGCTCAATAGCGTCCCTTTGCCGAAAAGCCGCAAAACAAATTGTTGCAGGCGAAAAGGAAAAGGTGCAAATCACCGACGAAAACATCACAGAATATTTAGGCGGCCACAAGTTCAAACTTGATGAGCTTTCCGAAACTGACGAGGTTGGCCTTGTAAACGGTCTCGCTTGGACTTCCGTTGGCGGTGAAATGCTGCAAGTTGAGGTTGCAATTCTTGAAGGCAGCGGCAAAGTAGTTTTAACTGGCTGCCTAGGCGACGTCATGAAAGAATCAGCACAGGCGGCGATAAGCTACATTCGTTCGTGTTGGGATAAATACGGCATTGAAAAAGAATTCTACAAAACAAAAGATATACACATTCATGTGCCAGAGGGCGCAACACCAAAAGACGGCCCCTCCGCAGGTGTGGCAATTTGCACAGCCGTTTTGTCAGCACTTTCGGGTATTCCCGTAAAGCGAGAAGTCGCCATGACTGGCGAAATTTCCCTTCGCGGTCGTGTGCTGCCAATCGGTGGCCTAAAAGAAAAAACTATGGCCGCTTATCGTTCGGGAATTAAAACCGTGATTATACCAGAGGACAACATGTCCGACTTGGAAGAAGTTGACGATGTTGTGAAAAAGGCCATAAATTTTGTTTTTGCAAAACAAATCAAGACAGTGCTTGATATTGCGCTTGTGCGCCGCTACAAGCCAACCCCGCCAGAGTTGCGGGTTGACCCTGGCAAAACCCCAATGCCCGAGCTTGAATACGAAAAAGACGAGCAGCCAACGATAATCCAATAGGAGAATACATGAACTTCCACAACATTACATTTGAATCGTCGTATGGGCGACTTGAGCAGCTACCTGAATCAAGCTTAATTGAGATTGCTTTTTCGGGCCGCTCAAACGTCGGCAAATCGTCGATGATAAACAAAATATTCAATCGCAAGCAGCTTGCGCGAGTAAGCTCTATGCCTGGCAAAACGGTGACAATCAACTTCTTCAAGCTCGAAAATATCCGCTTTGCAGACTTGCCAGGGTATGGCTATGCCAAAGTCTCCAAAACGGAAAAGCAGCGTTGGGGGAAATTGATTGAGGGGTATTTGCACTCTGAACGAAACTTGCAGCTTGTGTTTCAGCTAGTCGATATGCGCCACCCACCCACAGAAGACGATTTGCACATGATAAATTTTCTCATAGAAAACGAATTTCCGTTTGTAGTTGTGCTAACAAAATGCGACAAACTTAGCAAAAAGCAACAACAAGAGCGCATAGACGCACTAAAAATCGAGATTCCATACGCGGAACAAATCACAATGATACCTTTTTCAGCCGAGACAGGCGAAGGTGTTGAGACTGTGCGCGAAATAATTGAGGAGCTGGCATCGTCAGAGACGGACAAAACTGATGAGACTGACCAACCCAAAGAGACCACCGAGACTAAGGAGGATTGACAATTGTTTGTATCCGAAAGTTTAGGCCTAAACGAGCGAAACCACTTGACTATTGGCGGCTGTGACGC
>JAVBKH010000143.1:0-9390 GCA_031554155.1 Oscillospiraceae bacterium | reverse complement strand
ACAAGGCCAGAGCCTATTGCACTTGCAACATTGGTTTTATCAACAACAGTTGAGGCGGTGTATGTTGCACCAATTTTTATTTCCATAGCGCACCTACTTTTTATTGGATTTCATGCGGCTGTCCTTGTTTAGAATCCTTTTGCGAAGACGAATGTTCTTAGGCGTAACCTCAATCAATTCGTCGTCAGCAATAAACTCAAGGGATTCTTCAAGGCTCATGCGGCGGTGGGGGATTAGGCGCAAAGCATCGTCAGTTCCGCTTGCGCGAATGTTCGTAACGTGCTTTTTCTTGCAAACGTTTACGACTAAATCCTCTGCTTTAGGGGATTGGCCGACAATCATGCCCTCGTAAATTGGCACACCAGGCCCTATGAAAAGTGTGCCGCGTTCTTGCGCGTTGTGAAGACCGTATGTCACAGATTCTCCGCTTTCAAACGCAATCAGTGAGCCTGAAAGTCTCATGGGAATTTCGCCCTTGAATGGCTGATAGCCGTCAAAAAGCGTGTTCAAAACGCCTTCGCCGCGGGTGTCGGTCATAAATTCGTTTCTGTAGCCAAAAAGTCCACGGGCGGGAATTATAAATTCAAGGCGCATACGGCTGCCAAGGGGAGCCATGTGCGTGATGTCACCTTTGCGGCGGCCCATTTTTTCCATGACTGCGCCCATTGATTCCTCGGGAACGTCGATTAGTATGCGCTCCATTGGTTCATGGCGCACGCCGTCAATTTCCTTGTACATAACTCTTGGTGTGCTTACTTGGAACTCGTAGCCTTCGCGGCGCATGGTTTCAATCAAGATGGAAAGATGCATTTCACCTCTACCACAGACCTTGAAGCTTTCAGTGGAATCAGTTTCGCTTACTCGAAGTGAAACGTCCTTCAAAAGCTCGCGCATAAGGCGGTCACGCAAATGGCGAGATGTAACAAATTTTCCGTCCTGCCCCGCAAACGGGCTGTCGTTAACGGAAAAAGTCATCTCAACCGTAGGTTCGGAAATTTTGACAAATGGCAGCGGCGTGGGGTTTGCCATGTCGCAGGTGATAGTCTCGCCGATTGTTACGTTTTCGATACCAGACACGCAAATAATGTCGCCGACGGAAGCTTCAGTCGCAGGCACTCTGGTGAGGCCTTGAATCTGATAAACGTTGACAATCTTTGAGCGATACGGCTTGATTAACCCGTGATAGTCGCATATCATAGCTTCTGTGTTTGGCTTGATGCTGCCGTTTTCAATGCGGCCAATGGCTATGCGGCCAACGTAATCGTTGTAGTCGATTGACGAGACTAGCATGGAAAAAGGCTTGTCCACATCGCCTGTTGGCGCGGGTATATGGCTTAAAATCATGTCAAACAATGGGTTTAAGTTAACGCCTTGCTCGTCAAGCGAAAGTGTGGCTGTGCCGTGTCTGCCAGAACAATAGACAATTGGGCTGTAGAGCTGCTCTTCTGTAGCTTCTAAGTCCATCAAAAGCTCAAGCACTTCGTCTTCAATTTCCTCGGAGCGAGCGTCGGGACGGTCAATTTTGTTGACAACCACGATTACCTTGTGGCCAAGCTCAAGAGATTTTTGCAGAACAAAGCGTGTCTGTGGCATTGCGCCTTCAAAGGCGTCAACAAGCAGCAGAACGCCGTTGACCATTTTTAGCACACGCTCAACCTCGCCGCCAAAATCGGCATGTCCTGGGGTGTCCACAATGTTTATCTTTACCCCGTTATAGCAGGCCGAGGTGTTTTTTGCAAGAATAGTTATGCCGCGCTCACGCTCAAGGTCGCCAGAGTCCATGACTCGTTCTTCAACCTCTTGGTGGTCGCGGAAAGCTCCGCCTTGCTTTAGCATTTCGTCAACCAAGGTGGTCTTACCGTGGTCAACGTGGGCTATAATGGCAACATTTCTTAAATCTTCGCGAATCAAATACAAATCCCCTTCAATAAATAGACTAAATTACGAATAAAATCTCTGCAAGCCGACAACTATACCTAAAATCTCCACATTTTCTGCAATAATGGGTGCTAAGGTTTCGTTTTCTGGTTGCAAGCGAATATGTCCGTTTTCTTTAAAATAACGCTTTACTGTGGCTTCATCATCGAGCATAGCAACGACGATTTGTCCGTTTTCGGCGGTGTTTCTTTTTTCAACAAATACTATGTCGCCCTCAAGAATGGCGGCGTTTTTCATGCTGTCTCCGCGAACTCGCAGAGCAAAAAGCTCGCGGTCGCTCATATTTGGAATACCAAAAGGTATGTATTGTTCAATATTTTCAACTGCGAGAATTGGTGTTCCTGCGGCAACTGTTCCTACTAATGGAACGCGGATTGCAGGCTCGCCTGGCAAGCGAATTGTGCGGTTTAAGCCGTCAATCATTTCGATTAGGCCTCTTGTGCAAAGCTCTTTTAAGTCGCTGTGCACTGTCGATGTTGAGGATATATGCAAATCAGAGCAAATTTCCCTAACGGTGGGTGCAGAGCCGCCGTTAATGCGCTCACAAATGTATTTGAATATCTTATCTCTGCGTCTTTCTACTTTTTCCAAGTCCAAAACCTCCTATATCAAAAACAATCCCTATTAGAATGTTTTACAATTTATACCAGTATTCTTTATTCTTTATTAACAGCGCCGTAACATTCAAATTTTGTTTTGAGTTATAATGATGTTGTACTTGAAAAGACGAAGCCGCAACGTTAATCGGGTACGCTCTACCCTCCTCAAAACACCTCAAACGAATTGGCAAACCGTCGGGCGAAAGCTCGGCGGTTTTGCGTTATGCGGGGAGAAATCCCACTTTTTTGTATGCTTTTTGCAAAGTGCGTGATGAAATCATCGCCGCTTTTTCTGCGCCAAGCTTGTAGCAGGCTTCAAGATGGGTTTTGTCGGTCATAAGCTTTTCAAATTCCGCCTGAACAGGTGCTAGGTGGTCGGCAACAGCTTCGCCTACTGCAAGCTTAAAGTCGCCATAACCCTTGCCAGAAAATTCACGCTCAATTTCGTCGTAGTTTTTTTCTGTGCACAAGCTGTAAATGGTCATCAAATTGTTGATTCCGTCCTTGCCGTCGCGGTAGGCAATTTCAGCGTCGGAATCAGTCACGGCTGATTTGAACTTCTTTATAATAGTATCACGGGAGTCAAGCACCGACACAAAGGCTTTGGGGTTAGCGTCAGACTTGCTCATTTTTTTGGTTGGTTCAGCAAGGCTCATGATTTTTGCGCCCTCTTTTGGAATGTACGGCTCTGGTACAGTGAATGTGTCGCCGTAAATTCCGTTAAAGCGAATAGCTATATTTCGCGAAAGCTCAAGGTGCTGCTTTTGGTCTGCACCAACAGGCACAAGTGCCGCTTGATACATTAAAATATCTGCTGCCTGCAACACGGGGTAAGTGAGTAGCCCCGAATTTATGTTGTCGGGGTGTGCTGTGGATTTATCCTTGAATTGCGTCATTCTTTGCAATTCGCCATAAGGCGTGTAGCAGCCAAGCAGCCATGCGCCTTCGGCGTGTGCGCGAACGTGGCTTTGAATAAAGAGCACGCTTTTGTCTGGGTCTATTCCGCAGGCCATTAAAAGCGCGTAGGCGCGCAGCGAATTCTCGCGCAACGTCTTGGGGTCATTTCTCACGGTGATTGCGTGCAAATCAACCACGCAATAAACGCAGCGATAATCGTCTTGCAGCTTGACCCAGTTTTTTATTGCGCCCATGTAATTGCCAAGTGTGAAAACGCCTGTAGGCTGTATTCCAGAAAAGATTATAGGCTTTTGTTCCATTATTTTATCCCCATTTCCAAAAGGAGCTTTGCGCAGGCCTCGATTCCTGTCTTGATTTGTTCGTCGCTTGGCATTGAAAAATTCAGCCTAAACGAGCTTGATTTTTCGCCCTCAACAGTGCAAAATGTACTGCCGGGCACGACGCAAACCTTGGATTCGCGCACTAATCTTAATGCAAATTCAGCGCCATCGTATTCGCTTGGCATTGTCACCCAAATGAACAAGCCGCCCTCTGGACGTAAATAGGTTACGCATTTCGGGAAAAGTTCATCCATATATTTTAACATTAGCTCACATTTTTTTGCGTAAACTTTTTTGTTTGCTGCAATATGAGCTGCAATATCGCATTCCTGCATGAATTTTAGGCAGAGAAGCTGCTGAAGCATACCTGTGTGAACGTCGACACATTGCTTGGCAACGACAATCTTAGGCATGATTTCGGCAGGAGCAACAAGGTAGCCTGCGCGAACACCTGTTGAAAGAATCTTCGAGAATGTGCCTGCGTAAATCACGCTGCCGTCGGTGTCCATGCTTTTAATCGACGGAATATCTTCGCCGCTAAAGCGCAAATCGCCGTAGGGGTTATCCTCAAGAATAGGAACTGAATACTTTTTTGCAAGCTCAAGAGCCGCTTTGCGCTTAGCAAGTCTCATTGTAATTCCTGTTGGGTTTTGGAAGTTTGGGATTAGATACATGAAGCGGACGTTTTTATTTGATTTTAGTGCATTTTCAAGTGCGGCAAGGTCAATTCCGTCAGCTTCAAGTGGTACCCCTACTATATTAATGTTGTATGAGCGGAAGCAGTTGAGTGAGCCTATGAAGCTAGGCTCTTCACATATAATAGTGTCGCCCTCGTTGCAAAGCACCTTGCTCACCAAGTCCATACATTGCTGCGCACCAGAAACAACGATTAAATCGTCAAAGTCCTTGAAAACATCATAGGTTTCGCGCAAGTGTTTTTTTAGTGCGTCGCGCAGTGGCGGGTGTCCCTCCGACTGGGAATAAAGCAGCGCAGTCATGGGGTTTTCGTCCAGCGCGCCTTTAAGCAGCCGCTTAATATCTTCCACAGGCAAAGTTTCAGGGGCGGGATTGCCGCCTGCTAGGGAAATAACGCTTGGGTCGGCCGCGTATTTGAATATCTCGCGTATTGCCGACGGCTTCATGTTTTTAATTTTATCTGATATTACATATTTCATTTGCATCACCTTTATAGAAGTATAACACGTCAAACAGCTTGACGCAATAACATTTAATAGTCGAATTCAAAAATAAGTTACAAATTAGTTACAGAATCAATTCATTTGCAACAAATTACATGATATAATGCACTTAGTGATTACAACACCAAATTAACTAGTTTATCCAAAAAATCAAAGAAAAACCAGAGACGCACATTTAGGAGGAATTAATTTAGATGAAAAAAATTGTATCGCTGCTTATTGCAGCTATTCTAACAATCGGAATGACTGCCACTGCTTTTGCAGATGCTACAAATCCCAAAATCACGAAGCAGATTTCAGCGATTGCAAATGTTGACGCTGGCGAGCAACGTGCAGGAGCGAAAATATTCTTGCCGCTGAAAAAGGAAGCTTTCGAGGGAGCAGTCGCCGATTTGACAGGCGCAGATGTGAAAACTTCAAAAATCACAGTAAGACAAGCAACAAAAATTGGCGCAAACGCAATTGAGTCTGTTGAGATTAAAGAAGACTCAAACAAGAACGCAGGAATTCTTATTACATTGATAAAACCATTTGCGAGCGTTAAGCCACAAGACTTTGAGATTTCCATTTACCTTAATATTAACGGAGTTCGCCAAAATCACGAAACTTTTGTAACAGGAACAATCACAAACGGCGAAACTATTGTATATGCTGATACGGACTACATTGACCTTTCAAATGGTAGCACAGCTGCATGTGAAGAGACCGCTAACAAAGTTGAAGTTTATCTCGGCGATGAAGTCTCGATGTTTGTAAAAATGCTCAAGGGCAAAAACTATGCAGGCACAGCAACAACCGAACCAGAGGAATCCGACCTTGCAGTGTTTGACAAGTATCCAGACATTTCTGACTCCTACACACTTTCCGTAATCGACCTTAGCACCTCGGGCAAGCCTGTTAAAATTACGGCCGCAGAAAAAAGCTACGTATATAATGCCGACATGGAGCTAATTGGCGACACTAGCGAGATGCTCCCGTTCAGCAAAAAATATTATCTTGCCACAAAAAAGCTTGATATCGTTGCAGACTCAAGCGACCCCGAAGACGAGCCTAGTGATGACGAATCAATTGATGAACCAAGTGACGCTGACAGTGCAGTCGAAAGCTCTGTTGACAGCACAACTGACAACTTGCTGCCCGCAGTTGCACCAAAAGGCAACGGCGGCAACCCAGACACAGGTGTTTCGCCAATGTTAGGCGTGGCAATGGTCGCAGCGATGCTCTCCCTTGGTACAGTAACAGCAATTTCTCTCAATAAGAAAAAATAAATTACAAAAATAATACAAAAACTTTCAAAAAGGTATTGACATCTCGCAAGTAGATGTGATATAGTAAGTTTAAAGAACAGGGGATTGACTGGAGAGAAATTCCCATCGTTCGAAAAACATCTCTTCAAAATTTAAGGAGGATTTCATTACATGAAAAAAGTAGTATCTTTACTTCTCGTAGCTGTTCTTGCCCTCGGCATGAGCACAATGGCATTCGCAGCTGGCGTTAAGGTTGTAAAAGACCCCACAGCAAATCCTGGTTCATACACTCCTGCATATGCAGGTTCAAACGTAACAGGTGCACCTGGTTCGCAAATTATTGACTTTACTGATTCAGCAAGAGCTGGCGACGAAAAGTTTGCAGAAATGCCTTTGGTCGGCGGAACCACAACTTTCTTCACACTTGACTCCACTACTGCAACATATACAGCAACTGCTGGTCTTACAAAGGCAGCAGCATCACAAGCTAAGGTTACTATGAAGACAAGAATCTCCAAGGGTTCCGCTGCTATTGACAAAATTGAGCTTAACTACGGCGCTACTGGCAACACAGCAAGAATTAAGGTAGCTCTTGTTAACCCCTTCGTAAGCAATAACGAAGATGGTCTTGAGTTCGAAGCAACAGCTTATATTCTTGTTGATGGCAAGAGCTGGCTTGATATCGCTCCTCTTTCCATCGCTGGCACATTAAAGAACGTACTTGACGACACCAACGTTGACAAGGATACAACATACTTTGATTTCTCTGACGGCAAAACAATCATGAAGCCCACAGAGCTTGTTAAGTCCATGGAATACTACCTTGGTGAGAACGTTTCCGTATTCGGACGCGCACTCAAGAACGCTAAGTACTATGCCGTTGCAAAAACAAGCACAACAGATGCTGACGATGCAAACATCCTCAAGTATGACCTTGATGGCGTTTACCACATCAAAGCAGTTAACCTTGCATCCGTTGCTAGCTATGTAACACTCGGCGATGCTGATGCTACACAGTATATCTATGATGGCGACATGAAGTACCTCGGCCGTGGCAACGACCACCTCCCCTATGCTGAGACATACTACCTCTCCGCTAAAGAACTCGACACAGACGCTTCTACAGATGAAGAAGAGCCTACAGACGAGTCCTCTGACGAAGAGCCAGTTGCTCCAAACCCTGGCACAGGCGCTGACGACAACTATCCTACAAACGTCAACGATAACCCTGGCACAGGCAGATAATTAAATCTAACTAAAGCGCAAGCTTTAAATAAAACAACCGACCGCTCTCCAGGTCGGTTGTTTTTGCGTTATAATACAATAAAATGAATGCGGCGCGTATAGATTTATACACGCCGCAATTCTTTTTATGAAAATAGCTTAATTTCTGCCGATAGCATCAAAATGTGAAACCCTCGCCGTAAGCTCTGGGAAAGCGGCTATTGTTTTTGCCGAGAACATGCCGTCATCAAGATTTTTTGTCGCTTCCTTCTCATGGCCAATTAAAGCCCATGTCGCTGTGATTAAATGCTTGAATTGTGGTTTTTTCAAGGCCTCGCAAATAAACGATTGAAAAGGTGAGTTGATGTCTTCACCAGAAATTTGGAAAAAGCCGTTCTTTTCGCAAAGCGCGATAAGTCTTGCAAGCTGTTCCGAAGAATTGCGGGTAGGCATGTAGGTAATTGCTCGGAAGCCTATCTCCTTCAAATACAAGCAAAGCTCATCGAGGAAAGCGTCTTCAAAGGTTTGGGTTTTCTTGTCGCCTGTGATAGAGTCGCCCACATCGCCAAGATAAGCGTAGGCCGAAATTGCACCAAGCTCGTCAGCAAGCTTCACAAATTCAGTTATGTGCGGGCATTCATCGGTGGCAGGAATGTAGAACTGCTCAACCATGTTACCTTTCAGCACGCCAAGCAAATAGTACTCATACATGGAGTTTGCTTCATCAAGAAGTTTTTCAAGCGCGCCACCTGTGGGGTTTATGTTCAGCTTGGCAAGAAAGTCGAGAGTTTTTTGGCCCTTGCCGATTTGATTTGCAATTTTTAGAGATAGAGCAAAAAGAATATGTCGCTCAGTAATTGAACCGCCGTTCTTGTTTTCTGATATTGCTGCGACATCGTTGTCGAAGTCGAGCTTTATGTCTGTGGCTTTAAGTAGGGCATTGATGTTATCGACCATTTTGCGGTTGCGAATGTTGCGCTTCTCGCGATATGGCGTGAGAAATTCTTGTGCCCTAGCGATACTTTGATGTGGAACACCATGCATTGCAATATAGACCACGGAATTTTGGTCTGGGTTGTTGATACGCTTGCCTTCGAATGGTGTACCTGCAACGTTGCAGCGGCACTCAAAGCCAACAGTGGTAGCAATTCCGATTATTTTGCCTGCCTCGATGAATTCTTCAGCACCTGCAATCGAATCATGGTCCATAATGCCTGCGGTGGTAAGCCCGTTGCACCATGCCATGTACGCTGCTTTGGTCGGCGAATACGGAGAAAACGAAAAGGTCGTGTGAATGTGGTTGTTTACATTTTCAGTGGGGGTTGGTTTCTCAATGCTGCCGTCGTTGTAAAGCGCCATCAAATCGGCAATTGCTGCAAGACGTTCGGGTTTAGTGGGTGCGTTAAGGCCTTGAATCAGTGAATTTTGACTGGACATAACATCAACTCCTGTTTAATAAAGTCATAAGTTTTTCACAGTACTTGTAATATTTCTTGCTTTGGTCGCCGCTACGAAGGTAGAAATTCATGCCTTTAAACTGAGGGGCTCCAAGTTGTTCAGCAGGGAAGCTTGTTGCGAAGATATCTTCACTGCCTTCGCCCATGCCTAAGATATACTGATATGCGGCATCGTCAAGAAGATATATCGGGTCAACGCCCGAAGCTATCACAGCGACAAGCTTCATAGAATTTGCGTAGTCGGCTTGGCCACCTGTGAGGTCGGGGGTGGGTGGGGCGGTGTCTCCTTGAGCTGTCGAGCCAGAGGTATCCAGTGGCTTTGCGGCGTCGGCAGGCATAGAAATTGAGTCAACGGTAATCAGGACTTTTTTGTCGCCGTTAAAGTCGGGCGCTGTCTCCTCAATTTTTTTTGCAAGGGTGTCAACCGCGGCAGGGTCAACATAATCAGCTGAAATAAACACAATTGTAGCGTCGGGCTTTGGCGTGAA
>JAVBKH010000175.1:0-9417 GCA_031554155.1 Oscillospiraceae bacterium | reverse complement strand
GGCTTGCGAGATTTGAGTATTGCGGCAATTTTTTTGATGTCCTAGATAGCATCGGCAAAATGCCATTGCCGCCGTATATATCGGCAAGTCTTGAGGACAACGACCGCTATCAGACAGTCTACGCTAAAGAGCTTGGTTCTGCGGCAGCACCCACGGCAGGCTTGCATTTTACACCAGACTTGCTTCAAAAATTGCGCGAAATGGGCGTAAATATCGCATTTGTGACCCTGCACGTAGGGCTTGGCACATTTAGACCAGTCAAAGCCGACAATATTTTCGACCACAAAATGCATGAGGAACACTACCATATCCCCAAAGAAACGGCTGACCTTGTAAACGAAACAAAGTCGAGGGGCGGGCGTGTTATTGCCGTAGGCACAACCTCCTGCCGCACATTGGAATCGGCTGCTCAATGCGGCATAATTGCCGAAACCGACGCAAGAACTGATATTTTCATCACACCTGGGTACAAATTCAAAGTCTTGGACGGGCTTATTACAAACTTTCACCTCCCTGAAAGTACTTTGATTATGCTAGTTTCCGCCTTTGCAGGCTACGACAATACCATGAATGCCTATAAACAAGCCGTTTTTGAGCGGTATCGGTTCTTCAGTTTTGGCGATGCTATGATTATTCTGTAGCGCAAAAACGTTAACTTTTGCGGGTTTGGTCTGTAATAAATTTTTTAAAAAGCCTATTGACATTGACGTTACGTAATAGTTTATACTTATGTCATAAGGAGGTTATTTCATGGAGTACACAGTGCAAAAGCTTGCGAAGCTCGCGGGGGTGAGCGCACGAACGCTAAGATATTACGACCAGATTGGCTTGCTACGACCGTCACACATTCGCGAAAACGGCTACCGCGTGTACGGCGCAAAACAAATTGACGCACTTCAGCAGATTTTGTTTTACCGTGAGCTTGGTGTCCCGCTTGAAGATATTGCAGCAATTATCTATGCGCCCGACTTTGACGAAAAATCAGCGCTGCTCAAACACCGCGACGAGCTAATCTCTCGCAGAAACCAACTCGACCTCCTAATAATAAATGTCGAAAAATCTATCGACCACACCGAAAGGAGAATTATCATGAGTGACAACGAAAAGTTTGAGGGCTTTAAAGACATGCTAATTACCGACAACGAAGCCAAATATGGCGAGGAAATACGCGAAAAATATGGTGACGAGCAAGTCAAAGCGTCAAATTCTAAATTCAAGAAAATGACACAGGAACAATTCGACGAGATGCAGCGAATAGGCGAAGAGATTTTGACTAAGTTGGACGAGGTATTTTCAGAAGGCAACCCGCAAAGCGAAAAAGCGCAAAAACTTGCTGAGTTGCACAAGAAATGGCTTGGCTTTACTTGGGAGAAGTACTCGCCCGAAGCGCACGCGGGACTTGCCAAGATGTATGTCGATGACGAGCGTTTTGCAGCGTACTACGACCGCGGAAACAAAGGCAAGGCTGAATTTTTGCGCGACGCAATTTTGACGTATACAGGGCAAAAGTGATTAGAGATAAGCGTAGAAAAGCCGCAGATTTGTTCTGCGGCTTTTTGGATACATTTTTGAAATAAAAACAAGTTAGCTATTTAGTATAAAACACCATTACCACGCTTCTGCAAATTTAGAAAATGCGCCTGTTATCAGCTTTTGCCCTTCGGTGTTTGGGTGTGTGCCGTCCTCACAGAGTAGCTGCTCGATTCGTCTGTGCTTTAAAAAAGGCTCACGCAGGTCGATTAGGCGAGTGCCTGTCTCAAACGCGACCTTCATCACAGCCATGGAATATGTTTCCTGATGGCGGTAGATTGTGGATATGTTACCCAACCAAGCGAGAATATTGTCCTTGTTTAGGCCTTTGGAAAACCAATCGAAGAAAAGTTGCGGCTCAAGTGGCGGCAAAGTCGCCAAAATAGGTTCAATACCATTTTGCTTTAGCTTTTCGATAATGCCTTTGTAAGTCTCGATAAAAACGTCAATAGGCGTGTTCGGAATATGATTATCGTTCGGACGCTCTGAAATTTCATTCCAATTAAAATCGCAGTCATTCCCGCCGAAATCCATGATAATAGCATTGCAATCGGGATTTTTCTCCAAAAAGGCATCAATCATCAATTTGCCTTTTTGGATTGTACAGCCAAATTTTGAGTGATTTTTAAAACTGAGCGAAAATTTTTGGCTCAACATCTCAAAGTCAATATTGTTGTTGACATGGTAGCGCAAATTTTCAGAATTTAGCTGTATTCCTTTAAAAATAGAATCACCAAAAACCTCGATTTTTCTGATTATATCCATGTTTTTTCTTTCTACAACTCTGTGATTATTGATTTTCCTGTCATTTCTGCTGGCATTGGTAAATCCAAAAGCATTAGCATAGTTGGCGCAATATCGGCAAGGTGACCATGATTTTCTGGAAGAAGCTTGCAGCCTGCAAGTCCCGCTGCAACTAGCGGCACAGGATTTGTTGTGTGTGCTGTAAACGGCGAGCCATCGGGTTCGTACATTTTGTCGGCGTTGCCGTGGTCGGCGGTGATTAATGCCGCGCCACCCATCTCAATTATCTTGTCTACAACTTTACCAAGACATTCATCAACAGTTTCAACAGCTTGCACAGCAGCTTCAAACACGCCTGTGTGACCAACCATGTCGCAGTTTGCAAAGTTGAGGATAATCACGTCATATTTGCCGCTCTCAAGTCGAGCAAGCATCTCGTCAGTGACTTTGTATGCGCTCATTTCTGGCTGCATATCGTAGGTTGCAACTTTAGGGGAGGGGATTAGCGCTCTGTCCTCACCATCGTATGGTGCTTCGACTCCTCCATTGAAAAAGAATGTGACATGCGCATATTTTTCAGTTTCTGCAATTCTAAGCTGCTTTATACCTTTTTCGGAGATGTACTCGCCAAAGGTATTTGCAAGGGATTGTGGACGATACGCAACATAAACGTTTGGCATGGTTGCGTCATATTGGGTCATGCAAACATAATGCAGCTTCATGTCTGGGTTGCGGCGTTTAAAGCCGTCAAAATCTGGGTCCACAAAGGTGCGCGTGATTTCGCGTGCGCGGTCAGGGCGGAAGTTAAAGAAAATAATACTGTCGTTGTCCTTGATTTCAGCGCCCTGCACGCAGTCAGTCGGCACAACAAATTCATCGGTGATGTTGTTTGCGTAGGATTTTTCCATGACTTCGGTGGTGTTTGCGTTGATTTCGGCCTCGCCGTAAACCATTGCGGCATATGCGCGCTCAACTCTATCCCAGCGATTGTCGCGGTCCATAGCGTAGTAGCGGCCAATAATTGTAGCGATTTTGCCCACGCCAATTTCTTTCATCTTATCTTCAAGCTCGGAAACAAAACCCTTACCAGAGGTCGGAGGAACGTCGCGGCCGTCCATTAGGCAATGGACGAAAACATTTTCAAGTCCGCCACGCTTGGCAAGCTCCAATAGGGCATAAAGGTGGGTGTTGTGGCTGTGTACGCCGCCGTCGCTCAAAAGTCCAATTAAATGGAGCGCAGAATTATTTTTTTTGCAATTTTCAATTGCGCCAAGAAAAGCTTCGTTTTCAAAGAAGTCGCCGTCTTTGATTGATTTTGTGATTCTGGTCAGCTCTTGGTAGACGATGCGGCCTGCACCAATATTGGTGTGGCCAACTTCGGAATTGCCCATCTGACCTTCGGGTAGGCCAACGTCCATACCAGATGCGCCAAGGGTTGTGTGGGGGTATAGCTTTTTATATCTGTCCATATTTGGGGTTTTGGCGGCAAGAATTGCGTTGCCGTAAGTATCCTTTGTCTCGCCGTAACCGTCCATAATTACTAATGCAAGTGGCTTTTTCATAAGCTGCTCCTTAAAGTTATTTGCTTGCTGCCTTGACTATTGCCGCAAAATCGACCGCTTTTAGCGATGCTCCGCCAATCAAGCCGCCGTCAACATGCAGCTTGCCTAGCAGTTCGTCGGCGTTAGCCGCGTTCATTGAGCCGCCGTATTGAACAGTCATAGCGTCTGCTGCTGCCTTATCATACAGTTTTTCAACAACGCTGCGAATGAAGCCGTTCACTTCGTTGGCTTGCTCGCTTGTGGCTGTTTTTCCTGTCCCAATCGCCCAAACAGGCTCATAAGCTATTATTATATTTTTAAGCTCATCTTTTGTTACGCCGTTTAACGCAACAATTGTTTGCATTGCGCAAATTTCCTCTGTGATGTTTTGCTCGCGTTGAGCAAGTAGCTCGCCGACGCAGAGAATTACTTTAAGGCCAGCGTTAAGTGCTGCGCGAACACGGTTCTTGACGGTTTCGTCTGTTTCGCCGAAATATTGTCTGCGCTCGGAGTGACCGATAACTACGCATGGAACACCCATTTCAACAAGCATATCTGCGGAAATTTCTGCGGTAAACGCGCCGCTTTGTGCCCAATGGCAGTTTTGCGCGCCAATCATTATATTTGTGCCTTTTGTGGCTTCAAGTGCTGTTTCAAGGTCGGTGAAAGGAACGCAGCAAATAACGTCACAGGTAGCGTCTTTCACAAGTGGAATCAGCTCTGTCAGCAGGGTTTTGGTCTCTGCTCGGGTTTTGTTCATTTTCCAGTTGCCTGCGATTACAGCTTTTCTAAGTTGCTTATTCATTATATACACTCCTGATTAATTTTGTTTAAATTATACCCCGCCGCATTGCGACGGGGCGTTAAGTCTTGTTGAATTGTGGATTTATTTATCGTTGAGGCAGGCGATACCAGGTAGCTCAATACCTTCTAGGAATTCGAGTGATGCGCCGCCACCTGTGGAGATGTGGCTCATTTTATCAGCATAGCCAAGCTTTGTCACTGCTGCAACGGAATCACCGCCGCCAATAATCGAGATTGCGCCGCTATCTGCTACCGCGTGAGCGATTGCGTTTGTGCCGCCTGCGAATTTTGTCATTTCAAAAACACCCATTGGGCCGTTCCAAATTACAGTGCCTGCACCTTTGATTGCGTCACAGAACATAGCTTCGGTTTTTGGGCCAATGTCCATGCCCATCCAACCGTCTGGAATTTCGTTGGAGTCAACAACATCGTCCTTGCAGTCCTCTGCAAATTTGTCAGCTATGCGGTTGTCAACGGGAAGTAGGAACTTGATGCCTTTTGCTTCAGCTTTTTTAATAAGTTCAGCTGCCAAGTCTACCTTGTCATCTTCGCAAATAGATGTGCCAATTGTGTGGCCCTGTGCCTTAAAGAAGGTGTAAGCCATACCGCCACCGATGATAAGGACATCGACTTTTTCAATCAAGTTCGTGATAACGCCGATTTTGTCGGAGACTTTAGCGCCGCCAAGAATTGCAACAAACGGACGCTTGGGGTTTTCTAGCGCGCCGCCCATGAATTTAATTTCTTTTTGGATAAGGTAGCCGCAAACAGCGGGGAGATAATCAGCAACGCCTGCGGTTGAAGCATGTGCGCGGTGAGCGGAGCCAAAAGCGTCATTGACGAAAATATCTGCAAGAGATGCAAATTCTTTTGCAAGAGCAGGGTCGTTCTTTGTTTCGCCAGCTTCAAAGCGAACATTTTCAATTAGCATGACTTCGCCGTCTTTTAAAGCGGCAGCCTTGGCTTTTGCGTCTGTTCCTACAACATCAGTTGCAATCTCAACTTGCTGACCAAGCAGCTCGGAGAGTCGCTTTGCAACGGGTTGAAGTGAAAACTGGGGGTCAACGCCACCCTTGGGGCGGCCTAAGTGAGAGCACAAAATGACTCTCGCATTATTTTTCAAAAGATAATTGATTGTAGGAAGAGATGCGACGATTCGCTTGTCGTTTGTTATAACACCATCTTTTAGCGGAACATTAAAGTCACAGCGGACAAGAACCTTTTTTCCAGAAACGTCAATATCTTCGATAGTTTTTTTGCCTAGCATACTCATGGATTATTTCCACCCTTCGTTTTATAAGATTTAGTTTTTGTTAATCAATAATCAATCTATATTGTACTTCCATTTGGCTGTTTTTTCAAGTATTTTACAATAAAATTTTAATTATTTTTTGGTAAAAATGCAAAATTAGCTGCGTTTTTTGCCTCGAAAAATAATTGCTGCGATTTTTGGGCCTGCATTACACACAATTGAAGCACCTGCGTTGTACATTGGTATCTCATGGTCCAAGCCTTTTTGCAGGGCTTGCTGTACCGAAATGCCATGCTCGTCAACTTCGCCGCAAATAACCAGAGGCAGCGTATCCTTGTCGCCACGGCTTTGCTCGTAGCATTTTATAAGCTGCTGCAAAAGCTGCTTTTCGCCGCGAACACGCTCAACGATTTTAGTTTCACCGTCTATTAGCGAAATAATCGGGCGAAGTCCAAGAACTTCTCCCACAAATGCGGCAGCGGCATTGATTCGGCCTGATTTTTTTGCATACTCAAGTGTGTAGCAAGCAAGATAAATTTCACAGCTATCAAAAAAGCCACGAAGATATTCTAAGATTTCATCTACGCTTTTGCCAGTGCGCGCAAAGCTTGCAGCCTCAACAACAGGGAAGCCATATGCCATTGTGTATGTCTTAGAGTCGACTACGTGAATCTCAATTTTTCCTTTGGCATCTGGTTTGTCGCTAAAAAAAAGCTCCGCCGCCATCAAAGCAGATTCATATGTACCAGAACCACCCGCGTTGATTGTGACGACGATTATATCAGTAAAGCCTTTGTTAAATGCTCGCTCAAATGCTTTTACATAATCGTCCGCGGGAACACGGCTTGTCTTTGGAATTTCGTCACATTGTGCCAGTCTTTTGTAGAATTCTTGAATCGTGAAAGAACGTCGCTCAAAATATCCTTGACCGTCAATTGTGATTGGTACGCTAAGCATGTCAATATCGTATTCTAAAAGCAAATCATCGGGAATATCACTTGCACTGTCGGTAATGAATTTTATTCGCTGTGTGCTTTGCATGTAGTTCATCCTTTCAAAGAGCAAGACAAAGCCTTATTGCCAATCAAATTTTGTAAGGCTGCCTTGAGACTGTAGCGCAGGATAACCCCATTGACGCAATGCCTCGTAACAACAAACGGCAACAGCGTTTGAAAGGTTTAAGCTTCGTGCGCTTGAAATCATCGGAATACGCAAGCAGGTATCGGGGTTTTCTACAAGTAATTCTTCGGGTAATCCTGCATCTTCGCGCCCAAATACAATATATGCGTTATCTGGAAAAGATATTTCGCTGTAAAGCTGTTTACCTTTAGTGGTTAAATAATAGTATGTTCCTGCGGTTTTATGAAAAAAATCTTCTAGGTCATCATAGTATGTTATGTTTAAAAGGTGCCAATAGTCAAGACCTGCGCGTTTTAGTTTTGCGTCAGTAACAGTAAAGCCGCAAGGCCTAACTATATGCAATGCAGCACCAGTTGCGGCGCAGGTTCGCGCAATGTTTCCAGTATTCTGTGGAATTTGAGGCTCAACCAATACTATATTTAAGTTTGCCAGAAAATCAAATCCTTTACTAATCTACCACATTGACAAAACAAGGTCAATATAATCTTTTATAGCTTAATATTCATCCACTTACCAGACGAAAACCTGCGCATTGTTAGAAACAGCCGCAAGTATTGGTCAAAAACCAACGCAAGCCACGCGCCAATTAGCCCAAAACCAAGAGGGTAGGCAAGCAATAGGGTGAACAGTGGGCGCAATCCCACTATGCTGATTAGCGAAACAACCGCAGTATACCGCGTGTCACCTGCGCCACGCAAACAACCACCAAAAATCATTTGGCTTGATTGTGCAATAACAATTATTCCCATAATAATATAAATTGGTCTACATGCATCTAAAATTGAAGGCTCACTTGTGAAAAGGCGAACCAAAGGTGTGCCACCAAAAATGAAAACGAAAAACATTGCAATGCATGTGAGGAACGACATTCGCTGGCAGACTTTGCCATAAATAAGCGATAAATCTTGCCGCTTAGAACCAAGATTTTGCCCAACAAGAGTTGTTGCAGCAATACCAAAGCCCTCACCAAGTGAAAACGATAGGCTTAATATTGACATCAAGATTTGATGCGCAGCAAATACAACTGTTCCAAGATTAGCTATTATAATCGAGTACGAGAAAAAACCTATTCGCATACAAACTTGCTCGCCAAACGAACCAAGAGCTACTTTTTTAATCGAAGCAATTATTTCTCGCTCAAATCGCCAATTATCTCGAGTGAATACAAACAAATACGAATTATGATTTGCGATTGAAAGAATTCCAATAACTGTGCCACATGCCATGCCTATGACTGTGGCAATGGCCGCGCCGCGAACTCCAAGCCGCGGAAAGCCAAGGTTGCCGCCGATTAAAACATAATTTAAGGCAAGATTCACAGCACTTGCCGTAATGTTAATATACAAGGATACTCGCGTTTGCCCAACACCGCGTTGAGCAGCACTAATTGTCATTGTGATGGCATTTATTGGAAGACCCATCAAGATTATATCAAAAAATTCCTTCGAGGCTTCAATAGTATCGGGCTGTGCACCTGCGAAAATTAGCAGGTCGCGGCTAAACATTAGCGCTAATGTGGAGGTGATTATTGAAATTATTGCGCATAAAATTAGGCTTTGCTTTAAACAGCGCACTGCACCTTCTTGATTGCCTTCGCCGCGGCGGCGCGCACAAATTGAGGTTACAGCCACGTTTAGCGATAAAATCAAAGCTAAAGCCAAAAAACGCGGCTGGGTCGCAAGGCCCACTGCCG
Organism: Oscillospiraceae bacterium; assembly: GCA_031554155.1. Lineage (GTDB taxonomy): Bacteria > Bacillota > Clostridia > Oscillospirales > Ruminococcaceae > WRAV01. Next base: position 713 of record JAVBKH010000175.1, on the reverse strand, counting down.
CAATAGCATACGGGCCCACGCTACCGACCATGACAGTATCTAACATTGAAATCAGCGCAATAAAAAAAGTTTCGGAAATTGCAGGCCACGCTGTGGACACTGAAGTTTTGTATGCGACCCTTGCACTTGGCAGCTCGCCCAACAAAAGCGAGGGGTTTACAAGGTATTCCGGATAAAAAAGCTTTTTCAAAGCTGCAACCGCTTTCATATTAGCCCTCCTTTGCCGAAATACAGATTCCGATTTTTACGCCTAAAACTTATTTTACCACTTTTTATATATTTTACAAGTCAAAATACTTGACGTAACATAAAATATCATGTATACTATCGAAGGTATAAAGATTATAAATAAAAATTTCGAGGCGTAGCTCAGTTTGGTAGAGTGCCTGGTTTGGGACCAGGATGCCGCAGGTTCGAGTCCTGTCGCCTCGACCACCACAAAAACCGCTTAATCATCATGATTAAGCGGTTTTATCATTTTCTCAACAATAATTTTTCTTCCATAGCAATATTACTTGAAAGTGTTAGGCAAAACATCTATAATTGACTAGCAGGATGATTCTTCAAGCAATTGATTTTAAATTTTTGAAGGGATTGAGTTAAATGAACAATCGAGAAAATGTCAACGCAATTCTAAGATACCAAGATTATGACAGAATGCCAGTAGTAGCATTTGGCTACTGGGACGAAACTGTGGAGAAATGGGCTAATGA
>JAVBKH010000210.1:0-5833 GCA_031554155.1 Oscillospiraceae bacterium | reverse complement strand
CCTGAAAACAACGAGGCACTTCGCGAAATCGCAATGCATACATCAACGCCAATTGCAACGGGTGAGCGCATGTTTAGCAGATGGGACTTTAAGAAAGTTTTGCAAGACGGATATGTAGATATTATCCAGCCTGACCTTTCACATGCGGGCGGCATAAGCGAATGCAAGAAAATTGCAGCAATGGCTGAAGCCTACGACGTTGCAGTTGCGCCACATTGTCCGCTTGGGCCAATCGCGCTTGCTGCATGTATTCAACTTGATGCCTGTACTCCAAATGCGTTTATACAAGAGCAAAGCTTGGGTATCCACTACAACAAAGGCAATGATGTTTTGGACTATTTAACTACAGAAAGTTTGTTTAAATATCAAGATGGGTTTGTTGAAATTCCCACAGGAGCAGGCCTTGGAATTGATATTAACATGGATGTGCTCACAAAAGCAGCAGAGAAAGGGCACAACTGGAAATCACCAATATGGACTAACTACGATGGCACTATTGCAGAGTGGTAAAATTACGCAAAAAAAGTGTAGGCACCAATTTTAATGTGGTGCCTACGTTTTTTATTCTGCAACATTCTTACGAGCTGTGTCCAGATAATTGTAAAGCGTAAACTTCGAGATATTCAGGTATTCGCAAATTTTGTCTCCGGCTTTTGTAATTTGAAAAGCACCCTTTTTGTCCATAAATTCTACTATTCTTATCTTGTCTTCCTTCGTCATATTCTTAGGCTGATTATTTACAATCTTTTGGCTTTCTTGAATAAAATAATCCAAAAGCTCACTAACATCGTTTGCAAATACTTCATCAGACATCGGCTTGCCAGAAAACGTCATTTCCTTTAAGATTTCCTCCATTGCTTTCATTTCGGAAATATCAAGGTTAACGCAAAGAGAACCTATAATTTGCCCCGCGCTGTCTTTTAGAAAAACTGTCGAGGAGCGCAATAACGTCCCTGATTTTGTTTTGGTGAAATAATTGTAGTAGTCACCGTTTTTTGTTGTTCCCCGTAAAACTTCAAGCCCAAGGTTGCTGCCGCAATCGCCGATATTTCTGCCTGTAATGTGACTGTTTTGTATTGCCACAATTGTGTGGTTGTAATCTTTGGTCAAATCATGAAGAACAACCTCGCATTTGCTGCCGAACTGTTCTGCCATCATTTTGGTAATCCGTATAAGATTATCCCACTCACTATTGACATTATCCATATTCACGCGCTCCAATGCTTATAGTCTGTTAGCATCATTATAAATTTTTCGCGTGTGCATGTCAATGCTAAGTTGCTTGCAAGGCGTCACGGAGTAAACATGCTTCCGTCGGGGTGGCGCACCTGAGTCCACTGAATAACTTCTTCGATATGCGGGTATTTCTTTGCCTTTTCTTCGTCAAATTCAACTCCAAGCCCTGGCTTTTCTGAAATGTAAAGCATACCGTCCTTAGCGTAAGGCGTACCCTCAAACACTTCGTATACTGGCTCGGAATATCTGCACCACTCTTGAATGCCAAAATTCGGTGTCGACAAATCAAGGTGAACATTGGCCGCATGGGAAAAGGGAGCAAGGTCGCCTGGGCCATGCCAAGCTGTGCGAATTTGGAAAGCACCTGCTAATGCAATAACCTTTCTTGTCGGCGTAATTCCGCCAATCTGGCTTATGTGAATGCGAATAAAATCTAAGAGATGGTTTTGCATTAGACCAACCCATTCTTGTGGGTTGTTAAACAGCTCACCTATAGCGATTGGGGTTGAGCATTGCTGACGGTAAAGTTGCAACCATGAGGTTTGTTCGGGCTGTAATGCGTCTTCAAGGAAAAACAAGCGGTGCTTTTCCAAGTCCTTGGCCATTTGTATTGCGTCGATTGGTAAAAGGCGTTCGTGCACATCGTGAAGCAATTCAACTTCAAAGCCGAGTTTTTCGCGAAGATAATCAAACATTGCTACAGTATCACGCTGATATTGTCTAGGAGAGTAATAATTGCCAGGGAACATGCTGTCCAAATTGCTTTGTTTTACGCCACCATAACCATTTTGCTGGCAACGAACATAGCTATACCCACTCTCCATAAGCATTTGGACTTTTTCAAGAACTTCTTCCTTAGTTGCTCCTTCTGCGTGGGCATACGCTGGAACTGCACTGCGGCATTTGCCGCCGAATAGTTGATAGAGCGGCATGCCTGCTATTTTCCCTTTAATATCCCAAAGGGCTATGTCAACGCCAGAAAGGGCGTTGTTTAGAATTGGGCCATTTCGCCAGTAGGCATTTACATTTACAAGATTCCAGATGTCCTCAATATTTTGTGGGTCGCGACCGATAAGCAAGGGGGCGAGATAGTTTTCGACCACGTGCGCAACACTCAAGCAGCGCTGCGTAAACGTTGCACAACCATAACCCACCAACCCATCTTGGTCAGTTTCCACCTTGACAACTACCAGATTAATTTTCTCTGGTGCTGTGATATATGCTTTTACATTGGTAATACGCATACTCTAGCCATCCTTTCCAATTTTACTGTGAACCAATATTAATAAAATCTGTCACGAATAATCAGACATAATCAAAATACCATATGTTAGTATTTAAGTCAATTCTAATACACATATATTGGCTTTTTTTATGCAAAAGTAGCGCACTATGGCAAACCCTTTGTATACCTATATTTAATTCTGCTGTTCCATCGTTTTAATCTGCGTCTTTAGCACGCTCGCGAGGCTCAATTAAGCCCAACATTTCAAGCCGCATTTCTATTGCGCGGTATGTCCGCTTGTGGATTTGCGAAATTTTTTCGATTTCAAGCCCGCTTGCGAACTCATCTCTTAGCGCAGAAACTTCTTCTTCGCTCCATTTGCCACCAGCAAAAGTATATCCCTTATCAATTAACGCTTGCTTTTGGGGCGAAATTCGTTTTTCTTTTACGTCGTGCTCAAAAGCAATAACGTCCGCTGAACCATCATCAATGCTTTCGTTTACAACATCAAGAAACAAATCGCCGTACCTCTCAAACTTTACCATTCCAACGCCGCTTATCTCGAGCATTTGACGCTTATCTCTTGGCAAGCGCACACAAATTTCATGCAAAGTAGCGTCTGGAAAAATTGTATACGCAGGCACGGACTGTGCTTTTGCAAGCTGACTTCGCAGGGCCTGTAGCTTTGAAAAAAGACGTGGATTCGCGCTTGTATCGGATTTTTCGCGCCGCATTTTGCTTGTGGGTTCAACGTCGCACGAAAGATTCATTGCAAGAGTTTTGCCACAAAATAGAATTTCTTTTGAGGTTGGAGTTAAATGGATTATAGGGTATTCATCGTCGGTTGAAGCAAGATAACCGTCGGCTAAAAGAAAGCTAATCATTTCCCGCAGTTGCTTCTCGCTTATATCTTTCATTATGCCGTATGTTGGTAGCGCATCAAAGCCAAGTGCATTGATGCGCTCATTTTTTAAGCCACGAAGCGTGTCCACAAGTAGTTTTACACCGTATTTTTCGCCCATGCGCTTGACGCAAGACAATATTTTTTGTGCATCAACTGTGATGTCTTTTTTATCAAAGTTTTGCAAACAGCTACCGCAATTTCCACAATGATTTGACGCGTTATCGCCAAAATATTTTAAGATGAACCCTCGCAAACAATCCTGCGTGTTGCAATAGAACGTCATTTGTTTTAGGCGCTCGCGTTCGTTTTTCTTGAAGGTTGCAAGCGATTCTGCGTCCATGCTCTCGTTTTCGCCAGATTTATCAATAAAAAATTGATTAGTGATAACATCTTGTCCGCTATAAAGCAGCAGACATTCAGCAGATGAGCCGTCGCGTCCTGCGCGCCCAGCTTCTTGGTAGTAGCTTTCCATGTTTTTCGGCATGTTAAAATGCACCACAAACGCAACATTGGATTTGTCAATCCCCATTCCAAAGGCGTTGGTCGCCACCATAATTTTGGCGTTGTCAACTTGAAAATCCTCTTGGTTTGTTCTGCGTTCAAGGTCAGTCAAACCCGCATGATACCGCGTTGCGTTATATCCTGCGGCATTTAGCTTTTGGCAAGTATCCTCGACAGTTTTGCGTGTTGAGCAGTAAACTATACCGCTTTTTTCCTTGCGAGAATCAAGAAAACGTTCAAGCGCAGCGAATTTGCTTTTTGGGGATTGCACTTCAAAGTATAAGTTCGCGCGGTCAAAGCCAGTCGCGACAATTTCTGGATTTTGCAGGTCCAACAAAGACGTTATGTCCTCCCGCACACGTGCGGTCGCAGTCGCTGTGAACGCACCGACTATCGGGCGATTTGGCAACGTCGCAATAAATTCATGGATATGAAGGTAGCTTGGCCGAAAATCCTGCCCCCATTGCGAGACACAGTGTGCTTCGTCAACGCAAACAAAAGCAATATCAGTTGCAGCCGAATATGCCAGAAAATCTGGCGTTAAAAGGCGTTCGGGTGCTACATATATTATTTTATATTCACCACTTTCAGCATTGTCCAGCACCTTACGTTGTTGGACAACAGTCAAGGAGCTATTCAAAAATGCTGCATGTATATCCATTTGGCGCAAAGCGTTAACTTGGTCGGTCATCAACGAGATTAGCGGCGATATGACTAGCGTTATGCCCGAAAGTAGCAATGCTGGCACTTGAAAGCACAGCGATTTTCCAGCACCCGTCGGCATTATTGCGAGAGCATCACGGCCTTGCAAAACAGCGTCGATGATTTGCTCTTGACCTGTTCTAAATGTGGAATAGCCGAAATATGTCGACAGTATTGAGTGCTTATCCGTCATTTTGTGCCACCTTTATTTTGATTATTGCTTTATAACAATTCTACACAAAACATCACAATTAATCAAGCTACACACTGACTGGTTGTCTCCTGCCAAAGCGACTAGTCCGTTTGCTTTTTTAACCACTTTCACGCGTTCTGCATAAACTGTTTTGCAGGGGAAAAAGCCACGCGAGCGGGTTTGCACGCAATGAAAGGATGGTAAACTATGGCAAAATACTATATTGAGGGCGGAGGGCGGCTTCAAGGTGAGCTAAAAATCCACGGAGCCAAAAACGCTGTGCTCCCCATTTTGGCAGGCACACTGCTGATGGACGAAAGCATAATACATAATTGTCCTGCGCTAACCGATGTGACTGCCGCATGTAATATTCTGGGGTATTTGGGCTGCAAGGCAACTTATTCCGATGGAACAGTCACCACAAAGACGCTAAACATCACTTGCAGCGACATTCCCGACGAACTCATGCGCGAGATGAGGTCGTCAGTCGTTTTTTTGGGCGCGATTATTGCGCGCTGCGGCAAGGCTAGGGTATCGCTGCCTGGCGGGTGTGAATTTTAGCAGGACAATTTAAAGTTGGACAAGCATACACGATTATTGTACAAAGCAGTCAAGGAATCTTTGAAAGATTGACTTGGCTGCTTTTATGTCAGATATAATACTATTCCAAAGCAAAATTGCTTGTGAATACAAAAATTCCATAGTTTATTATTCTGCGTTAAAAAGCCAACTATATAATAAGCGGGGGCAAGTTTCGGCTTTACCCCAAACGGTGGTTCTTCCTGTAATTCTGTTATCGTTTGCACAAAATAAGAAAACAAAACGGCTCGATTGTACTAAATCACTTGTTTTATCAAAAAAGTCTTATTGCTTCTTTTTCTCCTTAAGAAAAAGAAGAGAATACTTGCGTCTTTAAAGGCACGTTATTAAGTGCAGATTAGTATTACTTGTTTTGGGAGAAACGTAGTGCAAATGACTGGAATTTCGATTCTGGCTCAACTTTTGCTGCGTTGACAATTCATTGCGTTAATGATAGTATTGATCTATAGAATTCACCATTGATGAACAGGAG
>JAVBKH010000265.1:0-13642 GCA_031554155.1 Oscillospiraceae bacterium | reverse complement strand
TTGAGGCCGACACAAACACAACGTCCCTTTCTTCTACAGCACACATCTCCCCTAACAAACCACCAACGCCTTGAGTTTCACGCTCGGTTTGTTTGTCGACAAAGGGGAACTTGGCAAGGTCACTCAAATTCTGTATGCTGTCTGGCGAAACATTAGCTGAATCAAATGCGCGCTTGTAGTAAGGGGAATTTTCGTACGAAAAGCGCACAATTTCCTTTAAACGTTCAAGTTGTAGCGCTTCAAGCTCAATACGCGGCAGAGTTTCGATTGCCTCGTCCCAATATTTTTTATCGTCCATTGCAATTTTCTCCTCAAATTTATTTCTTGTCAAGACCTTTTGCAATTAAGTCTCCGATTATTTGAATTATTTGTACTAAAATGACTAACAAAATCACGCAAACAAACATTACGCCCGTTTGATAGCGTTGGTATCCGTAGCGAATTGCAAGGTCGCCAACTCCACCGCCGCCAACAGTTCCCGCCATTGCCGAAAACCCAATTAGTGACACCGCAGTTACGGTGATGTTTTTGACAAGCGACGGCATAGCTTCTGGCAAGAGAATATGCGCAATTACGGAAAGTCTGCTTGCGCCTGATGCAATCGCCGCTTCAACAACACCGTTGTTAACATCGGAAAAAGAGGCATCAGCAAGTCGCGCAAAAAAAGCAGTCGCCGCAACTGTGAGCGGAATCACCACGGCAGTTGGGCCAATTGTGGTATGCACAATCGCCTTGGAAATGGGAATCATTATGACAAGCAGAATAAGAAATGGAATTGACCTAACAATATTGACAATGCCGCCTGCAATTTGATTAATCACGCGGTTTTTTGTAAAAAGGTAGTTGTTCGTCGTAAAAAGCAGCAAACCAAGTGCGCCGCCAACGATTACGGCTATAACAAGTGATACGCCTGACATTAATGCCGTTTGACCAAACGCCTTGAGCAACGCGTCTTTTAGATTAAAGCCTTGCATTTTCTACCACCTCCACCTTGTGCACAGTTTCACCAAGATATTTTAGCGCACTTTCAATCGCACCAACTTCCCCAACTGGGTTGACATATAACACACCAAACGGCATGTCTCCAATATACTCCACACGTCCTGCTAAAATGTTAAACTGCACTGCAAATTTCTCCGTCGCCTGTGATATTACAGGCGTAGTCGCGCCATTGCCCTGAAATGTCAGCTTAATAATAATTCCGTTTGTAAGCTCAAGCACTTTAACGGGTAGCTTTGAATCTTGTGAGTTCTGCAACAATTGGCGTGTGTATTCATTTTGAGGTTCGGTGAAGATTTTGTATGTGTCCCCAATTTCCACAAGCTGCCCGCCAGTCATCACAGCACAGCGACCACAAATATTTTTGATGACCTCAAGCTCATGTGTGATGATAACAACGGTGATGCCAAGCGTTTTGCTAAGCGATTTAATTAAGCTTAGAATAGAAGCTGTGGACTCTGCGTCAAGTGCCGATGTTGGTTCATCGCACAGCAAAATCTTAGCTCCGCCTGCGAGAGCTCTTGCAATAGCGACCCGTTGCTTTTGCCCGCCCGACAGCTTTGCGGGGTAGCTGTCGGCTTTTTCTGATAGATTCACAAGCGTTAAGTATTCGTCAACCTTGTAATATGTTTCCGTTTTTGTGTAGCCTGCTGTTTTTAGCACAAAGGCAATGTTCTGCCTAACCGTTAGATTACTAGCGAGATTGAAATGCTGAAAAATCATTCCAATGCCACGACGATGTTCCCGCAATTTTTTGCCGCGGTAATTCGTGACTTTTTCTGAATTCACAAGCACATCGCCACCAGTCACTGGCTGGAGCAAATTAATTGTGCGCAGCAATGTGCTTTTTCCCGCACCGCTTGAACCGATAATTCCAAAAATTTGATTTTCTTCAATGCTAAAGGATACATCTTTTACAGCAGCAAGCTTGCCTGTTTTTTGCTTAAAATCAACCGTAATGTTTTGAAACTCAATCATAGCCGCTCCTTAAAAATTTTTAGGCTTGAAGAAGGAAGAATACTGATTGTTTGCGTCGTTTATCACATTGCGAAAATCATCTGAATGTACAATATCCACAATATCTTTGGCAAACTGCGCTTCTGCGTCCTCTGTTCGCACTGCGATTACATTGGAGTAACCGTCGGACAGTTTTTCGTTGTACAATGCGTCGGAAAGGTTAAGGCCTGCGCCTATGGCAAAGTTGCCGTTGATAACTGCAAGGTCGACACTTTCCAGACTTCTTGGTAGTTGGGGAGCTTCAATTTCTACAAATTTCAAATTTTTTGGGTTTGCTGAAAGTGTGTTTTGCGTTGCCTTAGAAGCGTCCACGGACGGGTCTATTGTCACAAGTTCTGCTTGTGCTAATACGCGGATAGCTCTTGCAAGATTGGTGACATCATTTGGAATTGCAACTGTCGCGCCGTCAGGAATTTCCGCGAGTGTCTTGAGTTTGTCTGAAAACACGCCCATACCCGCTGTTGGAATCTCTGTAATTGCTGTAAGGTTTAGATTATATTCTTTGGAGAAATTTGCAAGATAAACAGAGTGCTGAAACATATTGAGTTGGATATCACCCTCGGCAAGTGCTTTGTTTGGCTGAACATAATCAGAAAACTCGACAAGCTCTATTTTGTAGCCTTTTTTCTCAAGGGACGGTTGAATTGCCTGCGTGAACATATCGCCGTATGGGCCTGCGCATACACCAACCTTTAAGACGGTAGTGGCAGTAGCTTGGCTAGCCTGTGAGCTGACTTCTGAACTAGTTTCTGATGATAATGGGGCAGATGATTCATATGCTTTACTGCTTGCGCACCCTGCAAGCGAAGCAACAGCAAGTGTTGCTGTTAGCAAAATGGAGGATAGTTTCTTAATTGATGTTTTCATGTATATTCCCTTTCGATTTATAAATTTGAGCATAAAAAATGGAAGCTCAATAAAAAAAGCTTCCGAAATTCCTGTATTAGCATTGTCACGCAAACCAAAACGTTACGACATTATCGTCAAAACTTAGATTTTGGCGCGCGGCATCGCACGATACAAGCATTTCGAAGCTGCATCATGTGCATTCGCATTTTAGAGCTGATTATCAAAGAGTTTTTCAAAGCTTGTTACCTCCAATCCAAAAATACTAAACCTATGTTATTAGTATGAAAAGATATTAGCATATATACGACATAATGTCAACCAATTATTTAAAATTTGAATGTATCTAAAAAACGTGGTACAATTGAGGTAATAAAAAGTGAGGTGGCAGATTTGAAAATTTCCACAAAGGGACGTTACGCTCTTCGTATGATGATTGACCTTGCAGAACATGCAAACGAGGGATATATCACGCTGAAAGACATTGCAGAAAGACAGGAGATATCTAAAAAATATCTGGAACAAATCGTTACCTTGCTCAATACGGCAAATTTATTGCGAGCTAATCGCGGCTACCAAGGCGGATATATGCTGGCGCAAACTCCTGATAAATACACAGTAGGCCAGATTCTACGCATCACAGAGGGTAGCCTCGCGCCAGTCTCTTGCCTTGATACAGAGCCAAACCTTTGCCACAGAAGCGAAAATTGCAAGACCCTGCCTGTGTGGGAGGGTCTTGCAAAAGTTATAAGCGAATACCTTGACGGTATAACGCTACAGCATATTCTCGAAAACGGTGATAAAGTTGGAATGAACGGAGACTTTATCTAACAAATTATTCTGAAAACATAGCCGTCGAAAGATATCTCTCGCCAGTATCGGGTAAAACTACTACAATGGTTTTACCCTTGTTTTCGTTTCGTTTTGATACTTGTATTGCAGCCCACACAGCAGCGCCTGATGATATGCCGACAAGCACGCCCTCATTTTGTGCCAACATACGCCCTGTTGCAAAGGCATCGTCGTTTTCCACGGTTATAATCTCATCATAAATCTGGGTATTGAGAATATCTGGAATAAAACCCGCGCCAATTCCTTGAATTTTGTGCGCTCCAGCCGTTCCTTGTGAGAGCATTGGTGATGCGGCAGGCTCTACTGCAATCACCTTAATATTAGGGTTTTTCTCCTTCAAATATTCACCTACGCCTGTAATTGTGCCACCAGTTCCAACGCCGCTAATAAATATATCAACGCTACCATCGGTATCTTGCCAAATTTCTGGGCCAGTTGTTCTTTTATGAACAGCGGGATTAGCTAAATTGGTGAATTGCCCTGGTGAAAAGCTGTCTGGAATTTCCTGTGCCAACTCCTTCGCTTTTTCTATCGCACCTTTCATGCCTTTGCTGCCCTCGGTTAAAATCAGTTGTGCTCCATACGCTTTAAGTAGGTTTCGGCGCTCAACGCTCATGGTCTCTGGCATAGTTAGTATGAGTTTGTAGCCCCGTGATGCTGCAACACAGGCAAGACCAATGCCAGTGTTTCCACTTGTTGGCTCAACAATAACCATTCCCGGCTTTAGTTGGCCAGCCTTTTCCGCGTCATCAAGCATAGCAATTGCAATGCGGTCTTTCACACTTCCTGCTGGATTGAACAATTCAAGCTTACCCAAAATGGTAGTCTCAAGTCCTAGCATTTTTTGCAGGCTTTCAAGCTCTATTAGCGGTGTCTTGCCAATCAATTCAGTAATGTTTTTGTGCACGTTCATAATTAATTCTCCTTCGGTATAAAACATATAGATTTAGTATGTTTTATACTATGCTAAAATTCAAAATTTGTCAATAGCTTGATTTTAACAATACTACGAGCGCGAAGCAAGACCAAGGCTTCTGGGCATTACTTGATTAGCTCTCTAAGAAATATTACAGAGAGTTTCCTTGGAATTGATACTAAAGATGCTATCAATATAATCTACTTCGCGCTAATAGTTGCGGATATTCCTTATGGAAAATGCACTAACAAAGCCTACGGTGACACCTACACTGTAAACAATTCTGCTATTATGCTAGCGTGATAACCTTGCCGCCATTAACTCTTGATTCCTCGGCAGCAAATGCCATTGTGTGGCCCATTAGCGAGAACTCGGCGCTGTATTTGTTTTGTTCGGGGTTTCTTAGCGCGTTGCAAAGGTGCGCCATAATTCTTTCGTCGCCGCCAGAATGCAGGGTTTTTGGCGGAACAAGCTTATGCTTTACAACCTCACCACTGCCAAAATGTTTCACATAGAAGCAGTCGTCTTCCATGCAGCCTTCAATTTCAGCTATTGTGCCCATAATCTTGATTTGTCGTTTTGTGTCAAGGCTAAAGGCGGAGGCTGTCAAAGTAGCAGTTATTCCGTTATCGTATTCCATGCTTACTACTTGATGGTCAGCGACATCGTTGTCGCATTTGTAAACGCATTTGCCGTATGGGCTAGTTGCAAGGTTTTCGATAAATGCGGCGTTGTCGTCGGTGCGCATTACAATATCTTTAAATGTGCTCATGTTCGGCTTGTCGAGCAGATAGCGGTATGCAGAAAAATTGCAAGACTTGTTGTAGGTACACTCAACGCAACGGTCTGCCGCGCCATCTGGGCAATTTTTGCTAGTGAAGTAGCTTAAAGAGCCAAAGGAGGATAGTCGCTTGCATTTAGCGTCCACAAGGAAGTTAATTATATCAAGGTCATGGCAGCATTTTGCGATAATCATAGCAGTGCTGTCCGCAGCCTTGTGCCAATTGCCTCTCACAAAGCTGTGGGAAAAATGCCAGTTGCCAATACTCTCAACTTGGTCAATGTTCACGATTTCGCCTATTGTGCCATTGTCGATGACATCTTTTATGCCAAGGTAAAAGTCTGTATACCTCAACACGTGGCACACCATAAGCAGTCTGTTGTGTTTTTTTGCGGTCTCCACAATTTTTGCGGTCTTTTCAATAGTCTCGGCCATAGGTTTTTCAAGCAGTACATGGTAGCCTGCTTGCAAAGCCTCCAAGCATGGCTCATAATGCTGTTTGTCTTGATTTGCGATGATGACAGCGTCTGCCTCAACCTTTTTTGCAAGCAAGTCTTCCCAAGTATTAAAGCGCATGTTAGCAGGGATTTTGTGCTTTTCAGCAAAAACATTCCGCCTGTCCTCTCGTGGCTCTGCAACTGCCACAAACTGAACCTCGTGTGGAAATTCCAGCGCATATGGCGCATAAGAATCAGCTCCGCGCTGACCTGCCCCGATTAGTGCAATTTTTAAGGTTTTCATACCTAACACCCTTTCTAATTATATACTATTTGTAGAATATCTCCTGCTTCGATATGTACCTCGTCAAAACGAATAGTGTGCTCGTCAGTGACAAAGTTTACGGGCTTGTCGCCGAGCTTGACGCTTTCGTTAGCGTTTGTGGACGACAACCGCACTCCCTTTAGATTTAAAGACCCGTACAATACGGCTACCTTGTAGCAATTACCTTCTTTGCTCAATTGTCCCCAGCCCGATTCAAGGGAGAAGAAGAACGAACCGTCGTTTATTGGCTCAAACCCGATAATTCCTGCAACCATGTCAAAGGAAAAACCGCTGAATGCGTTTAGTAATGCGTAGGAAGCCATTGAACGAGCGTAGTTGCTGCCGCATTCAAACTCGTTCCAAGGATTGCGCTTGCTGCCGTCAAATCTGTGGCGAATAGCTGCGACAACCTCCATTCCCTCTTTGAGCAAGCCCTCCTGTATCATATGTATGCCGACTTGGTATTCAAAGCCGTTCATGGATTCGCCGTTATAAGGAACAGGAACTACAGGCTTATATTTTCCGTCTGGCCATGTGCAAATTACTGTTCCAGCTTCGTCGTTTAACGCATATATCCTGCAAGGATTGAAAAATTTTCTCATAGTGGGCTTGTGGTTGAATTTATAAATACTTTGCAAGGCCTTTTTGGTTTTTTCTTTATCAAATATTTCACCAAGACCACTTATGTTTGCGTGCCATTGTGCGAGAACTTGGTCAATAGAGCAACCCTCTCCAATTTGATATTTTATCTCCTCGGCTTCATCGTTCCAATAAGATTCCACAGTGGATTTGTTCAGCATTGACTGCTCGCCTTCAAATTGTTCAAGTATACTTTTATCCTTTATGTCGATTTTATGAAAATAATACTCTCCGTTGAAAAGTTCGTCATCAACATAAGCTTTGCCACTGTCAAAAATTCGCGTGTATTCGGCTGCAACTTGAGCTTCACCCAAAAAGTGTGCCATTTCGGCGGCAGCTTTTAGCGCAGCCAAATACATGCCGTTTAGCCATGAGTTTGGGCCAAAAAGCTCCATGTCAAGGGTATGGTGCTGCATACCTTCAAGAATGCCGTCTTTATTTCTATCCCATGCGTCTGGATTTTCACTCGACCACGCAAAGTCAATGGATTTTTTCATCTGCGGCCAAATGCTTTTTAGCCAAGCGTTGTCGCCGCTTATTTTCCAATCGCGGTAGACCTTGATTACATTGCCGAACTGGCCATCGACACAAGGCCTAAACGGCCATTGAGGTGAGCCCAATGGTAGATGTAGACGGAACGGCATACCGCCGTCATCGCGTAGATTGTAGGCGTAATCCAAGTCGCGCATACTCCGCTCAAGCTTGGGGAACAAGAACGGCAAGGCATAGGCGTAATTCCACACGTGGGTACATGAACCCTCACATGAGCCAGAGTGACAGTGGCAACCTTCCCAGCCGTAAAACTCGCCATTTTCAAGCCGCAACACTGTCGCAGATTTTAGTATTGCAAGATTTGCTGACACCGCGTCAATTGCTTCATTCGGCATTGCAGACGCGAAAAGTGCGTCCTTGAAAAGCCTGGTTTCGCTGTAAAGCCTGTTCCAGTTAGCAAGCCCATAAGTTGCGCTTGCGTTTGAGTTTTCAAATAAAATCGCGTAATAATTCTTCCACGTTTGCGGGACATAATCCTCACCGCGAGGTGGGTCAAATTTGTCAATCCAATATCGGTGGTTGTTGGGGAAATTCCAAGATACAATAAACTTGACGGACTTGCTTTCATTGGGCGCAAGCTTAATTTGTGCTGCCAAGCAGCAAACGTCGCTGTTTGGCGATGTATATTTTTCGTCGTAATCGTAGCTACGGTTTTTGAATTCTCCAAAGCTAGTAAAATCGCGCCAAAAAAGCTCAAGGCTATCGAACCAACCACCGCGATACCAATATTCTTGATAGCTAACGTTTAGCTCATCTGTGGCCACCGTCAACTCGCCGTAGTCAATTGCTTTGGAATCTGATTTTTCATTGAAAAGCGAAATAGCGTTAAAATCTCCAAGTTTGCAGAATTTATTGCGTGCATCGCCAATTTTAAGCGGATTGTTGAGCGACATGCATACTGTGTATGTCAGCATTTTGTCTGTGGTATTTGTGATGTTAGTCTCAAAAAAGGCGGCGGGGATTGTGGAATCCTTGTCGTTAATGGGAATAAACGGGTTAAATGCTTTTAGCGATACATTCGCGGGGAATGTATCATCTATAAACCTAAGCTCGGCAAGTGGGAATTCGCCCAAGAATTCGGTTTCTTTAAAATGTGGCACACCTGTAAGGTTGTTGCGGTCAGGGCCAAAACCGTAGCCAGTGAATTCTTCTGTTGTGTACTTGCCCATATAAGGGCCGTGTAAATCGCCATGCATTACTCTTGCGTCAATAACCTCGCTGTCGTTTTCCGCTTTGATTGCAAAGTGTGACATGCCGTTAAAGATGCCTTTGTTTGGCTTGTTGAAAATTTCCCAGTCAATTAGTCTGCCGTTGCCCGCAAGCCCAATGCAACCTGTGCCAATGCCACCTAATGGAAATGAAATCTCGTTGGTGTTTTGTCCCTTGTAAAGCATAATATTTCCTCTTTCGCAAGCTGTGTATACGTACACTATCCTATAAATGCTTAATCAATGTACATAATTTTCTCATAAAATTTCATAAAAAAGCAGGGGAGACGATAATCTCGCTCCCCTGCCACAACGCATTTAAAAATTATTTCGCTGCTTTCCAAGCGTCGATTTGGGTTTGCATTTCAGCAATAACCTTGTCGGAGCCTGCTGACTTGAGTTTCGCAACAAATTCGTCGTATTTTGCTTTGTCTGCTACGCCCAATTCAATTGAACGGCGGTATTCATCAACAACTGCGGCGCATTGGCCAGCTTCTGCTTTAACAGGGTCGATGTTGAATGTGAAGCCTAGAACTGGAGAAACCTTAGCATTGTTGTTCATGTCTTTTGTTTGTTGCCAAACGTCTTTAGGCATACCCTTGTCAACATAAGCGATGAAGTTTGTAGCAAACATCCAAGGCACGTTGGGAGCATATTTTGCGGCTTCGTCGCCTTCTTTAACCATAAAGCCATCAGCGTCAATTGTGAAGTGCTTGTCTTTGATACCAAAGTTCAAGAGGTTGTACATATCAGCATCTGTGTTGATAAGTTCAAGGAACATCATAGCGCGCTCAACATTTTTGGAGTTGCGGTTGATAGCTTGCATTGTTGCGCAAATACCAGATGTTGTGAGAACAGGGTCACCTGCGGGAATATAGCTTCTTGGAATCTTGAAGCGCTGAACTGCTGCAATCTCGATACCAGGCTTGTAAGCGCCTTCCATAGCGGCAACCATGTCTGTTGTTGTGTTTTCTTCGTCACTAATCTTGGTAGCAATTCTTTCGTTACCATTTGTGTAGCCCTTAGCATTCCAGTCGCGCATAAGTTCTGCGAACTGCATGACTTCAGGGGATTCAAACTGATTGAAGACTTTTGCACTTGCATCGTCAACATAGATAGAGCCAGGGATATTCCAACCAGCCACCATGTCTTGTTTGAAATATGCTGTGTTATCCAAATAAGCAATTGTGAAAGTCTTAGGGTTATCCTTTTCAGCTTGGGCTAGAAGTGGGTCAAGACCATTGTAGTCATAGGGCTTCAAGCCTTTAACGTCAAAGTTATACTTTGCTGCGATTTCGTCTGTTACGCAGTAAGCAGGACCACGTGCGGCAATCTGCTCGTTAACAACGCCGTAAATTTTGCCGTTGATTTTAGCTGCATCCCAGAAAGTTTGTGGAACTTGTGCAAGAAGTTTTGGTGCATATTTAGGTAGAAGCTCGTCAAGCTCTGCATATGCGCCCTTAGCTGCGTTTAGACCGTAGTTGTTGGTCCAGTTAGATGTAAAGCAAATGTCGTAATCTTCGCCAGAAGCGATGATGACATTCATTTTTTGGTCATAGTCAGCCCAACCGACAGGAACGAAGTTGATTGTTGTGTTCATTTTTTCTTTGAGCTGCTTGTTGAATTCGCCGAAAACGAGGTCTTGGTCAGGCTGTGGCCATGTGCCAACAAAATACCAAGTCAATTCTACTTCCTTAGATGTGTCTGCTGCGGGTGCTGCTGCGGCCTCTGACGAAGCTGCTGGTGCTGCTTCAGAAGATGCTGCTGGCTTTGCGGCTTCAGACGAAGCTGCGGGTGCTGCGGCAGGTGCTCCGCAACCTGCAAGCATCATGATTGCAAGGGAAACTGCTAATACGCGCTTAAATTTAAACCTACATTTCCTCCTAAATTTTGTGGTTTTATTATCCTTTGACAGCGCCTACGGTGAGGCCCTTGACAAAGTATTTCTGAAAGAATGGGAACACGAAGAGCATAGGGCCTGCTACAAGAACAGACATTGCCATGCGAGCGGATTCCTTTGGTAAATCCGCAAGCCTCATTCCAGAGGGGAGAGTATTTGACGAGCTTGTCAAAAATTCGATTGCGGCCATTATGCGATACAGCATGTATTGCAGTGGAACAAGCTTTTCCTTTTCGATATACAAAAGGCTCAACCACCAGTCATTCCAGTAAAGCAAAAGTATAAATAGGCCAACCGTGGCAAGCCCTGGTGCTGATAGCGGAATAATAATCCTAAAGAAAATTGTGATTTCATTTGCACCATCTATGCTGCAAGACTCCACGATTTCAAGCGGAATTTTTTGCATGAACGTGCGCAAAAGGAATATGAACCACGGCACTATTAAATAAGGTAAAACCATAACCCAGAATGTGTTTTTGAGATGCAGATATTTTACTATTAGTATGTACCACGGAACAAGTCCCGCATTGAAAAGCATTGTAAAAAACACGATAAAATTAATAGGTTTGCGATATTTAAAATCTTGTCGTGATAATGCGTAGGAGATTCCTGCGGTGAGCAGCAGTGATAAGAATGTGCCGACAACGCTGACGAGTATGGATATCTTGTATGCGCTTAAAATCTGTTTAGGCTGATTTAAAACGTAGATATATCCAGTCAAATCGACAGTTTTAGGAATTATCTGATAACCAAACTGAGTAATATCGCTCTCTTTTGAAAGTGATATGCTAATAATCGAAACGAGCGGTATTAGGCATATGAGACAAAACAGAATGAAGACTACATGAATTGCAACCTTCGACGCGGTAAGTTTACGCATAATTCACCTCCTTAAAGCTTTAGAAAAGTGCACTTTCTTTTTCGCGCTTGCTAACAATGTAATTGCTGACTATAACAAGCACAAATCCGACAACGGATTGATACAAGCTTGATGCCGAAGCAAGGCCAATATCGCCAGAGGTTTTAAGCATACGGAATACGTATGTGTCGATAACTTGAGTTACTGGGAACAGCGGGCCAGATTCTCTTGGAACGAAGAAGAACAAGCCGAAATCCGAGTAGAATATTTTGCCTAGCGCGATTAGCGTTAGGGTTGTGATGAGCGGTGACAAAAGCGGGAGTGTTATGTACCAAATTCTTTGAAGCGGCGTTGCGCCGTCAATTTCAGCGGCTTCATAATAATCGCTAGAAATACCGAGGATTCCCGCATAATAAATTACGCTTTGATAGCCAAGATTTTTCCATATAAACATAAACGGTAGGAAGCCTGGCCAGTATTTTGTGTTATAGTAAAAATCGGAAATATCAACACCAAATCCGTGCATTAGATTGACCAATATGCCGCTTGGTGCAAAAAACGCATATACCATATACGACACTATAACCCAAGAAAAGAAATACGGAAAGAAAAACATAGTTTGGTATGCTTTTAAAACTGTGCGGCTTGTAATTTCGTTTAGCATTAACGCAAAGATGATTGCAATAATTGTGCCCAATATAATGAAAGCAAAATTGTACACTATTGTATTGCGAGTTACCATCCATGCATCGCTTGAGGTGAAAAAGAATTTGAAATTGTCAAAGCCTACCCATGGGCTTTTAAAAATGCCGTCGTTAAAGTTAATGTTTTTGAAGGCGATAAAAATACCAACCATTGGCAGGTAGCTAAACACCAAGATTACTATTAACGCAGGCAAGGCAAGAATAAAGAGTTGAAGATTCTTCTTGAAATGCAGACTATTTTTCAAGTAACTAATCCCCCTTTCAGTTATTTTGTTAACATTATTGTAATTTATTATGAACTAATTTGCAATAGCAAGTATTAAAAATATGTATTTTTTCCGATAAAAACCATGTACTGAATTTAGTAAAGTGTATGTTTTTCCACTAAACTTTATTTTTAAATATAATTTTGGTAATAAGTACTTACATTTTATTAAAAAACATGTAAAATAGAATATAGACGATGAGGTGGTCAGATGAGCAAGAGATTTATTTATAAGCCGGTGGGGATTGCAAGAATTTATCTTCCATTTTTGGCTTGCATCGCTGTGGTCATTATTATTCAGGCCGCAATTTTTTACCAAGTTCAAAAGGAATCCTCCCTTGATAAAGAGGTAAAGGAAACTGAAAAAAAAGTGCAAATAATAGTCTCCAACGCCGACTTTATGCAAAAAACTGCAAGAACTATTTCTGTGCAAATTTTCTTTGACGAAGACGTCAAGGATTTGCTTTATTACGATGTGCAGCCCTCTGATTTTGGAAAATATATGCATCGACTAAATACATACAAGGCAATTTATCCATATTTGACTTCCCTATATATCTATAATGGCAAAAATTATTTTGCGATGCCCAACTACGTTTCCAAGTATGACAAGGATAATTTTATAGATGAACGTATAATGGAGTTATTGCCCAAAACTCCAGACACCTATTTAAACACATTTTTTGCAAGAAAAATCATTAATCCATTATTTAGAAACTTTCCGCAGACATCAGACTATGTGAATGGCTATACCTACATATTTTCCGATTCGAGAAATAGCAACGGTGATGTCACCGAGTCCATTGTGCTCAATTTTTCCGACGAGTGGCTATCAGATTCGCTTGAGGCGCTTACAAGCGGCGGCGACCATGTTTTTGGAATAGACCAGGACGGCAGACTGCTTTGCAACGATGGCGAAAAAAAATTCGGCGACGACCTAACCTCCGAGGAATACATAAGGCAGGTAATGGCAGCAACCGATGAAACAGGAAATTTTAAAACAAAAATTGACGGAGAAGATTTTCTTGTCTGCTATTCCTCTTGCAGCATTGAGGGTTGGAAGTTTGTTGTTTTAACGCCATACAGCAAGATAATAGGTAACTTGCAATCTGTTTATCGCGTAACAGTTTTTACTGCGATTTTAATTCTACTTTTTGGTGGTTTGGCTGTATTTTTCTTTTCGCGCCAGCTCTATATTCCTTGGCAATACATGCATTTAGAGAAAAATCGGCTTGAAGCCGAAACACGGGAAAATTATCTTGACTTGAGAAATGAGTTCATCAAAAGCTTTGTGTCGGGCTACACGTCGTGCGAACAATTACTTCAACAAAAAAAGTACGAC
>JAVBKH010000267.1:0-14812 GCA_031554155.1 Oscillospiraceae bacterium | reverse complement strand
TGCGGTGGGCGCTACGCCTGCCGCTTTGCTGTTTGTGATACTAGTTAAAGAATAATGTGTAAAAAAGTCACAGTCAACTCATTGTATTTTAATGCAAATTGTTATATAATTAATTTAGGTAGCTTTTTTGTTATTACCATGCTACCATATGAAAGGCGGTGTTGTATGTCTGGGAATATGGGTGCGATAATTTGGCTCGCTATCGCTGTGGTTTTGTTCATTATTGAGGGCCTTTCGGTGCAGCTCGTCTGCATTTGGTTTGCCGTGGGGGCTGTTGCCTCAATGTTTACGTCGGCATTAGGTGCTCCATTCGGCGTGCAGTTGCTGGTGTTTTTAATAACATCAATCGTAGTTTTGCTTGTAGGTAGGCCATTTTTTAAGAAACGTCTTGACCTTAAAAAAACTGCCACAAACGCCGACGTTGTAATCGGAATGGAGGGGCTTACACTCGAGGAAATTGACAATGGCTTGCAAGCGGGAAGAGTTCACGCGAACGGTCTCGACTGGACTGCAAGGTCAGCCGATGGCAGCATAATTCCTGCAAGGCAGCGAGTCATGGTCTTGAAAATTGATGGAGTTAAGCTAATCGTTGAACCAATTCACGAAAATTGATGGAGGTTTTATTATGTCAATATTTATAGGGATTCTCATTGTGTTTTTGGCGGCATTGCTAATAATGAATGTGCGGGTTGTTCCGCAGGCACAAGTTTTTGTTATATAGAGGCTCGGCGCTTATGCAGGTACATGGGAGACTGGCCTGCATGTTAAAATTCCGTTTATCGACCGCATCTCGAAAAAAGTTTCAATCAAAGAGCAAGTCGTGGACTTCAAGCCGCAACCTGTCATCACAAAAGATAACGTAACCATGCAAATTGACACGGTTGTTTTCTTCCAAGTCACTGACGGTAAGCTCTACACTTATGGCGTTGAGCGTCCACTTTCGGCAATTGAAAACCTCACGGCGACAACGCTTCGCAATATTATCGGCGACATGGAGCTAGACCACACGCTGACTTCTCGCGACACAATCAACACAAGAATTACCGCAACCCTTGACACAGCCACGGATAAATGGGGCATCAAGGTCAATCGCGTTGAGCTAAAAAATATTTTGCCACCGCGTGAAATTCAAGATGCAATGGAAAAACAAATGAAGGCAGAGCGTGAACGCCGTGAATCCATTTTGCGTGCAGAAGGCGAAAAGCGCAGCCAGATTCTTGTTGCAGAGGGTGAAAAAGAATCTGCCATTCTTCGAGCTGACGCAATGCGCGAGTCACAAATTCGCGAGGCACAAGGCGAGGCAGAAGCAATTATGATGGTGCAAAAAGCGACCGCCGATGCAATCAAGCTTCTCAACGAGGCTGCGCCAAGCAAAGCAGTCCTCTCGCTTCGTGGAATTGAAGCGTTTCAGCGCGCGGCTGACGGCAAAGCCACAAAGATTATAATTCCAAGCGAAATGCAAAGCTTGGCGGGGCTTGCCGTTTCTATGAAAGAACTTATGAGCGAACAAAAGTAACGCAGAGGAATAAAAGATGAAAAAAAAGCGGGCAATAATCAGCGTGTCGGATAAATCACAGGTCGTGGAGTTTGCAAAGGGCCTTGAAGAGCTTGGTTACGAGATTCTCTCAACAGGCGGGACTGCAAAATATCTGCGAGAAAATGCAGTGGAAGTTACTGACGTCACCGATGTCACAGGCTTTCCAGAGTGCCTTGACGGGCGCGTGAAAACCTTGCACCCCAGAGTACACGCGGGAATTTTGGCAATGCGCGACAATCCGCAGCACATGAACCAGCTTGAGCAGCACGACATCACGCCTATTGACATTGTTGCGATTAACCTATACCCCTTTAAGGAGACCGTTTTAAAAGAGAATGTGACGCTTGAGGAAGCCGTAGAAAACATTGATATTGGTGGGCCAACAATGCTTCGCGCCGCTGCGAAAAATTGGCATGATGTTGTAGTAGTCATCGACCCCAACGACTACGCAACTATATTGACGCAGCTTAAAAATGGTGAACTTGGGCCTAACGAAAAATTTAAGCTAGCATGTAAGGTTTTTGAGCATACAGCCGCCTACGACGCGCTTGTCGCAAGCTATTTGAAGACACAGCTTGAGGAGACGACGCTGTTTCCCAAAACAATTACGCTGACCTTTGACCGTATTCAAGAGATGCGTTATGGCGAAAACCCGCACCAATCCGCAGCTTTTTACAAAGAAGCTTTCGCTAATCAAAACGGAATTGCTGCCGCTACACAGCTACACGGCAAGGAGCTTAGCTTTAACAATGTCAACGACGCTAACGGCGCACTTGATGTTTTAAAAGAATTTTCTGCCGATATGCCATGCTGTGTTGCAATAAAACACGCGAACCCTTGCGGCGTTGGCATTGGCGAAAATATTTGCGATGCCTATAACGAAGCCTTTAACGCCGACTCCGTGTCGATTTTCGGCGGTATTGTCGCAGTAAACCGAGAGGTTGACGAAGATACAGCAAAAAAAATGAGCGAGACTTTTCTCGAAATTATTATTGCGCCGTCGTTTTCAGATGAAGCCATGTTGGTTTTGACGAAGAAGAAAAACTTGCGTCTTCTAAAGCTTGAGAGTATTTCAAAGCCGAATCCACGTGGCACCCTCGATTTCAAAAAAGTTGTGGGTGGTCTGCTTTTGCAGGAACTTGACACGGAGCTTTTAGGCGAAGACGAGCTTAAAACTGTGACAAAGCGCGCGCCAACTGAAGCAGAAATGGAACAGCTTATGTTTGCATGGCGTGTGGTTAAGCACACAAAGTCCAACGCGATAGTTCTAGTTAAAGGAACGTCCACCGTTGGAGTCGGTGCAGGCCAAACTAACCGCATTGCGTCGCTTGAAATCGCCATTAAAAATGCAGGCGCAGAACGAGCCACAGGCAGCGTTATGGGGTCGGACGCGTTCTTCCCCTTTGCCGACTGCGTTGAGGCTGCTGCAAAGGCAGGTATCACAGCGATTATTCAGCCAGGCGGTTCTGTGCGCGACGATGAAAGCATCGCCGCCTGCGACAAAGCAGGAATTGCCATGGTGTTCACTGGTATGCGTCACTTCAAACATTAGGGAGAAAGGGCAGTATTATGCGAAATGAAAGCCGCTTTGAAATCATAAGCAAAAGAGGAATAGGCATGATGTCGGAGGCTGTTATTCTTCAAGACAGACAAACGGGTGTGCAATATCTGTTTTTCCAAAGAGGATATGCAGGTGGACTAACGCCGCTGCTTGACCGTGAGGGCAAGCCGATTGTCGGGACAGTATACGATAACTGAATATTAGATATAAACGCCGCCAACAATCAAGATAATCTTGAATTGGCGGTGTTTTTTTTGATTTATAGACGAACGATTGGAATTTACTGCTTTATCGCGCTGATGATGACGATACTAATTTATAGAATTTACTATATCAATGCGGCAGATTATTTGACCATGGCGGCAGCGGGGCAGGGCAGCTACAGCCTGCCGATAGCGACCACACGCGGCATGATTTATGACCGCGAAATGAAGCCGCTAGTCAACAATTCGTATGAATATATTGCTTCGGTTTTGCCGTCGCCACAGTCTGCGGCTGCAATTTTGCCGATATTATCGGAGGAAATACGGCCTGCAATCGTCGAGAAGTTTTCCGAGACTATGCCGTTTGCAATGAGCTTGCCAAACAACGATGTTTTTGCCAAGGGCGTGGATATTTTCCGCATACCCAAGCGTTATGGCGGCTACAGTTATGCGCCGCACTTAATTGGATATCTAAGCGGCGACGGTGTTAGCGGTGTGGCGGGAATTGAGCTTGCCTACGACAAGGAGCTAAAAGAGGCAGGCGGAAAAATAAGCTGCTTGTATAAAGTGGACGCGGCAGGTCATGTGATGACTGGCGCTGCGATGAATGTCTCCCGCGAAAACGAAACCCCGCTTGCGGGTGTTAGTTTAACGCTTGACAAAGACATTCAGCAGGTGGCGCAAGATGCACTTTTAGTGGGTTGCGACAAGGGCGCGGCAGTTGTTGTGGACGTGAAAACGGGCGAAATTCTTGCAATGGCAAGCATACCCGCCTTTGACCAAAACAATATCGCGGCAAGCCTTGATAGCACCGACTCGCCTTTCATAAGTCGCGCAATAAGCGGCTATAACATTGGCTCTGTGTTTAAGGTGCTCACGTCTTCGGCAGCGCTTGAAAAGGGGATTAGCGCAAGCCGAGAGCATGAATGCGTCGGTTATATTGACGTGGGCGGGGTAGTGTTTCACTGCAACAACAAGGCAGTTCACGGCGTTTGCGACATGAAGCGGGCCTTGCAGGTTTCGTGCAATGCGTATTTTATTTCCCTTGCAGAAGAGCTAGGCGACGAATATTTGCTTTCCTTTTGCAAAAACTTCGGCCTTGGGAAATCTGTGGATTTAGGGGGCGGAATTAAGACTCAAGCGGGAAATTTGCCGACTTTGGCAGAACTTAAAAATCCTGCCGCACTTGCTAATTTTGGCTTTGGACAAGGCAGTTCGCTTGCGTCTCCGCTACAAATTGCAACAGTTTTGGCGACAGTTGCAAACGGCGGTACAAGCGTGACACCGCAAGTGGTGCGCGGCTACAGCGAGGACGGCACAACTCTTATAACCGAGCCTGAAAGCTTTGCAGCAAACAGAATTATCAGCGAAAAAAGTGCTGAAACCATGCGAAAGCTATTGATAGATGTTGTTGAAACAGGAAGCGGACGCACTGCAAAGCCAATAACAGGCAGCGCAGGCGGCAAAACATCATCAGCGCAGACTGGCCAAATCAAAGATGGCAAAGAGCTTGTTCATGCGTGGTTTGCTGGATTTTATCCCGCAGTAGAGCCAAAGTACAGCATTGCAATTTTTGTTGAAAACGGAGAATCTGGCGAACATGTTGCAGCACCTATTTTTAAGAAAATTGCCGACGGAATTGCCAAGCTAAAAAAGAATTGACAGCGAATTCCAGAGTCAAGAAAGTTGTAACAGGTGTTGCAAAGAATAATTAGACATGATATAATTAAACAATTACAATGACGAGGAGCTGTGACATGTCAACTGAATATGTGTTGATGACAGACAATAACTGTGATTTTCCTTATGATTACTATAAAGAGCATAACATTCCTTATGCTTCGCTGACTTTTACCGTCGACGGAGAAACCTACTTAGGCAACGACGTATCGTACAAGGAATTTTATGATTTTTTACGAGCAAAAAAAACACCACTTTCGGCGGCTGCCAATACGGAGAACATTAAGGCGGTCATGGAGTCGATTGTCAAAAGCGGGAAAGACGTTATTTATCTTGCATTTTCGTCTGGATTAAGCGCTACCTATGACAACGGTGTTCGCGCGGCTGATGAATTGCGCGAAATTTACCCCGAGCGCAAAATTATTGCCGTGGATACGCTTTGTGCGTCCATGGGTCAAGGCTTGTTGGTGTATTTGGCGATGCGCCAAAAGAATGCAGGAATGGGCATAGACGAGCTGAACAATTGGGTGAAGGCAAATCGTTTGCATATATCGCACTATGTCATGGCTGACGATTTAATGTTCTTGCACAGAGGCGGTCGTGTGTCAAAATCATCGGCAGTTGCAGGCTCAATGCTAGGGATTAAGCCGATTATTTATATGGATAACGAAGGCAAGCTTCAATCAATTGATAAAATTCGCGGCAAAAAGCAAGCACTTACCGCGCTTGTAGACAAGATTGAGAAAGCCGCAGAGGGCAAAAAGTCTGACTTTTTCATGGTTAGTCACGCCGACTGCGAAGAGGACGCAAAATTTGTGGCCGAGCTTATGTCTAAGCGTTTTGGAATAAAGGATTACATGATAAACTACATCGGGCCTGTAACTGGCGCACACACAGGAATTGGCACCGTTGCGGCATTCATGATGACGGAACACAGATGATGACATTACTTGCACCATGCCTGTTTGGGCTAGAATCGGTTTTAGCTGCTGAAATTAAGCGGATTGGCGGCGAAAATATTGTCACCAACGACGGCAGAGTCACCTTTACTGGCGACTTTGCTTTGCTTGCGCGCGCGAATATTGTTTTGCGCACAGCCGAGCGCATTAGCATTGTGCTAGGCACATTTGAGGCACGCACATTCACCGAGCTTTTCGATAACGTTGCGGAGCTGCCGTTCGAAGAATTCATCGGCAAATCGGACGCATTCCCCGTCAAGGGGTGGTCGACGAAATCGGGCTTGTTCAGCGTGTCCGACTGTCAAGCAATCATAAAGAGGGCGACAGTCAAACGGCTTGAAAAAATCTACGGCCAAAGTTGGTTTGAGGAAACTGGCAGCGTGCATCAAATACAATTTTCGATTTTGCGCGATGTTGTGACAATCATGCTTGATACTTCTGGCGCGGGGCTTCACAAGCGCGGATACCGCAGAACCTCGACAGAAGCGCCAATCAAGGAGACAATTGCGGCGGGAATCATCGACTTGGCGCGGGTTGGCCGCAACGACACGGTAATAGACGCCATGTGTGGCTCTGGCACTTTTTTGATTGAATCTGCGCTTCGCGCCTTTGACATTGCACCAGGAGTTCGTCGTCGTTTTGACGCTGAGTCTTGGGGCTCAATCCCAAGCGAAGCTTGGAAAAATGAGCGCGAACGTGCACTATCGGCCATTCGCAAGGACATTGAGTTCAGAGGGATTGGCTACGACATTGACGAACACGCAGTCACACTGACGGCCGAAAACGCAGATAAGGCAGGCGTTGCAAAGCGCATAACGACCACTGTTCGTGATATTGCAAACTTTGAAACTGACGCTGAAAGCGCAATTATTTTTTGCAACCCACCATACGGCGAGCGCTTGCTTGAAATGAAAGAAGCGGAGCAACTTTACCGCACGATGGGTAAAGCTTTCAAACGTCGCGACGGGCTTAGATATTACATCATCACGTCCAACGAAAACTTCGAGGAGCTTTTTGGCAGGCCTGCGGACAAGCGCCGTAAGCTTTATAACGGCATGATAAAATGCCAACTTTATATGTATTTCAAGTAAAAGACGGAGGCTTTATGCAAAGCTTTGGACTTATTGGCAACCCAGTTGCGCAAAGTATTTCGCCACCCTTGCACAGAATGATTTACGACGCCACGGGCTTTGAGGCGAACTACAGCTCATATTTGGTTGAAAAAAGCGAAGTCAGCAACGTGGTTGCGGCGATGAAAACCCTTGGCATCAGCGGAATCAACGTGACAAGCCCGTTTAAGCAGGACATAATGCCGCATCTTGACGAGCTTTCGCAGGAAGCCTGCGAAATTGGCGCAGTGAACACAGTACATCTTCGGGAAAATGGCACAACAATAGGTCATAACACCGATTGCTACGGTTTTGCGGAAAGCTTGCTGATTTCTGGATTCGAGATTATGGGTAAAAGATTTGCTGTATGCGGGACTTCTGGGGCTGGAAAAGCAGCGTGTTGGGCTTTAAAAAAATACGGTGCGGACAAGGTTGTAGCAGTATCTACAAACGCTGAAAACGGTGTTACATATGCGGAATTGGAGAGAATGACAGGCCTTGACACAATCGTCAACTGCACTCCGCTCGGCATGGCGGAGCAGGCAGAGCAGTCGCCGGTAAAGCCACAAATCTTCGCAAATTTCACGTCAGCAGTGGACATGATTTATAATCCACACGAGACTGTTTTTCTAAGCGATGCGAGATTAGCAGGGCTAAAAACATTGAACGGTCTGCCAATGTTAGTTATGCAAGGTGTGCGCTCGTTCACGATTTGGACAGGCATAAAGCTAGAAATTGACACAGAAAAGGAAATAATTGCGAAACTTGCTTGTATTTTACAAAAAAAACATGTATACTGACTAAAAAGGGAGTAGCTTGCGGCGATTTATGCCGTTTGTTCAGTCGTCATCACAGCGGAAACGCTCGGCTGTTCAGTCAATTTGAGAGCAAGACTTTTACACAGCCGTGTAGAGGTCTATAATTTTGCAAAAATTTATAAATAGGGGATGTTATTCTTGAGCGTGTTTCTACAAATGTTTTCGGGAGTTTTGACTCTCACATGGCAACAGGTCGTGATGTATATTATTGGTCTGGTGCTGATTTTCCTCGCGGTAAAGAAAGATTATGAACCAATGTTGCTATTGCCCATAGGATTTGGCGCAATTTTGGTGAACTTACCTAAAGCCTTGGCGTGGGGCTACAGCGAAAAAATGGTTGATTCGGGCTTTTATGCCTCGATTACGACTCGGCTTCAAACTTTATTCGGCAACAACGCAATCTTAAACTTGCCCGAAGTAGGGCACAAAGGCTTTTTGCAGACTTTTTATGACGCGGGCATCATCACCGAGCTTTTCCCGCTCTTGATTTTCATAGCCGTAGGTGCAATGATTGATTTTTCTGCGCTTTTAAAAATGCCAAGAATGATGCTGTTTGGTGCGGCTGCCCAGTTTGGCATATTCTTCACAATTTTGGCGGCACTTGCACTTGGCAACGCTTTTCCTGGTCTCAATATTGACCTTAAAGTTGCGGCTGCAATCGGAATCATTGGTGCAGCAGATGGCCCGACCTCCATTGTTGTTGCGAACATTTTTGCACCAGAATATCTAGGTGCAATTTCAGTGGCCGCCTACTCCTACATGGCGTTGGTGCCGATTATTCAGCCTCCGATTATCAAGGCTCTCACAAGCAAAAACGAGCGCAAAATTCGCATGGAGCTCAAAGACGTAAAGGTTTCCAAGATGGCGCTTGTGATTTTCCCCATTGCAATCACGATTGTGGCGGGTATTCTTGCACCTGAAAGTGCTGCGCTTATTGGCTGCCTAATGTTCGGCAACTTGATTCGCGAGTGCGGCGTGCTTGAGCGTCTCTCAAAGTCTGCTCAAAACGAGCTTGCCAACTTGGTAACGCTTCTATTGGGTATCACAATCGGCTCAACCATGCACTATAGCCAATTCTTGCGTATGCAAACATTGTTTATTCTCGCGCTTGGCCTAGTCGCGTTTATTTTTGACACAGCAGGCGGCGTGCTTTTCGCAAAGCTGCTCAACGTATTTAGCAAGAACAAGGTTAATCCGATGATTGGTGCGGCGGGCATTTCGGCCTTCCCAATGTCGAGCAGAATTGTACAGCGCATGGCCAAGGAAGAAGACCCCACAAACTTTATTCTTATGCAAGCTGTTAGTGCAAATGTTTCAGGACAGCTCGCTTCAGTGGTCGCAGGAGGCATAATTTTGCAATTAGTTCCAATGCTACTTGCAAGATAAGCGAAAGGAGAGTATAATATAATGAATGATTTATCTTTAGGTTGGGAACTAATGGGCTTTGGTCTCGCGGGAGTTTTTACAACACTAATTGCATTCATGCTGCTAATAAAGCTGATTACAAAAGTGTTCCCCGAGAAAAAGGACAGTGACTAGCAGAATTGGAGGCTAACTGTGGAAAAAATTAGAGTTGCAGTAATCGGGTACGGCAACATCGGCAAGTACGCTATTGAAGCGGTTTTGTCCGCAAAGGACATGGAGCTTGCAGGTGTTGTGCGAAGAAAAATCACAGACAACAAAGAAAGCGCGGATTATACCGTTGCGACCGACGTAAAAGAACTCGGACATGTCGACGTTGCATTGCTTTGTCTGCCGACGCGCTCAGTGCGCGAAGCTGCAATGAAGTACCTTGAAATGGGAATTAACACAGTTGACAGCTACGATATTCACGGCTCAATCGTTGAGCTTAGACATGACTTGGATAAAGCCGCCAAAGCGAGCGGCAAGGTTGCGGTTATTTCGGCGGGGTGGGACCCTGGCAGCGACTCAATCGTCCGTGCGATGCTTGAAGCGATTGCGCCAAAGGGCATAACCTACACGAATTTTGGCCCTGGCATGAGCATGGGACATTCCGTTGCAGCAAAGTCAGTAGAGGGCGTGGTCGACGCGCTTAGCATGACGATTCCCACAGGAACAGGCGTACACAGGCGCATGGTTTATGTGCAGCTTGAGGCAGGTGCAGATTTTGCCAAGATAACGAAAAAAATCAAAGCAGACCCGTACTTTTCACATGATGAGACCCATGTTACCGAAGTCGCCGACCTTTCAAAGCTAATTGACGTTGGGCATGGCGTGAACATGGTGCGCAAGGGCGTTTCTGGCGCGACGCACAACCAAATGTTTGAGTTTAACATGAAAATCAACAACCCTGCGTTGACGTCGCAAGTCATGGTTGCATGTGCAAGAGCCGCCATGCGCCAAAAGGCGGGAGCGTACGCCATGATTGAGCTGCCTGTCATTGATTTGCTTGATGGCGAGCGTGAGGATTTGATTAAAAGACTGGTATAACTTAAAAAATTGTAGGGGCGACTAACTATCGCCCCTATTTTTTGTGCATTATTTTCATGTTTACACCCTAATATTTACTTTTGCTATTTACTTCCACGCGTGGATAAGGTAAAATAAATAGAGTATGAGCGAAAACGTTGAGGACAACGAAAACGAAGGGCAGGGATGCGTATGGGGATAAAATACAAACGTATTTTACTTAAATTGAGCGGTGAAGCGCTCGCAGGTGACGGAAAATTTGGGCTTGACTACGATGTAGTGTTTGAAATTTGTAAAAGCATTAAGGAATGCGTCAAGCTTGGCGCACAAATTGGTATAGTAGTGGGCGGCGGCAACTTTTGGCGTGGCCGCACCAGTGGCAAAATGGACAGAACCCGCGCCGACCACATGGGTATGCTCGCAACGGTGATGAACTCGCTTGCCCTTTGTGACGCGCTTGAGGCACACGGTGTAGACGTGCGTGTGCAAACTGCGATAAATATGCAACAAATTGCTGAACCGTACATTAGAAATCGTGCGGTACGTCATCTTGAAAAAAGTCGCGTTGTGATTTTTGGCTGCGGCACTGGCAACCCATTTTTCTCCACAGACACCGCGGCTTCGCTACGTGCGGCAGAAATTGATGCTGACATAATTTTCAAGGCGACAATGGTTGATGGAATCTACGACAGCGACCCAAACAAAAATTCTGATGCGAAAAAATACGATGAGCTGACTTTTTCCCGTATTTTGGGCGATAATCTCCAAGTAATGGATTCTACTGCCGCATCAATGTGCAAGGACAATGATATTCCAATTCTTGTTTTCAGTCTTTCCGACCCGCATAATATCGTCCGCGCGTTGACGGGCGAAAATATAGGAACATTAGTTAAGGAGGCATAATTATGAGTGATGCAGTTAAATTTTTCGAAGAAAAGATGACAAAAACCATAAGCGTACTTACCTCTGAATTTGCGGCGATAAGAGCAGGCCGCGCAAACCCCTCCGTACTCGACAAAATTATGGTCGACTATTTCGGCACACCCACTGCAATCCAGTCTCTTGCGGCCGTTTCAGTATCGGAGTCGCGCATTTTGGTGATTCAGCCTTGGGATAAAAGCGTAATCAATGCAATAGAAAAGGCGATTCAAAAGTCTGATATCGGCATTAATCCAAGCAGTGACGGTACCGTGATTCGCATAGCTTTCCCTCAACCTAACGAGGAACGCCGCCGCGAAATTTGCAAGGGAATTCAAAAAACTGCTGAAGAAGCAAAGGTTGCGATTCGCTCAATTAGACGCGATGCCAACGACAAATTTAAGGCGCAGAAGAAAAAAAGTGAAATTACCGAGGACGATTTGAAGGACTTAGAGAAGGAAATTCAAGTTGCTACGGATAAATTTATCAAGGATATTGATACTTTGGCTGCAAAAAAAGAAAAAGAAATTCTTGAAATCTAACACATTTTATTGCGTTCCCTCGCTTAGGCGGGGGAACAATAACGTAATGGAGATTGTATGAGTGATGCAAATATCCCACGACATGTTGGCATAATAATGGACGGGAACGGTCGTTGGGCGAAAAAGCGCGGGCTTCCGCGGCTTGCGGGGCATAGTCAAGGCGCAAAGGTTTTCGGCGATATTGCAAGACATGCCGCGAAGACAGGCGTAAAATATCTGACTGTCTACGCGTTTTCCACCGAAAATTGGAAGCGTCCTGCCGACGAGGTTTCGGGGATTATGGATATTTTGCGAAACTTTCTCAAGGATACCAACAAATACCGCCGAGAAAATATGCGCATTCGCGTCATCGGCGATGTCTCGGCGCTTGAGCAAGATATTCGTCAAAGTATTGATTTGCTCGAAGCAGACAGTCGCCAAAATACGGGATTAAACCTAAGCATTGCACTAAATTACGGTGGCCGCGACGAAATTTTGCACGCCACTAAGACGATTGCACAAAAATTTGCTCATGGCGAAATAAAAAGCTTGGATTCAATCGACGAAGCAGAATTTTCACGTTATTTGTACACGTCAGATTTGCCGGACACCGACTTAATTATTCGCTCAAGCGGCGAAATTCGCATCTCAAATTTCATGCTTTGGCAAAGTGCATATGCGGAATATGTTTTCACTGATGTGCTGTGGCCTGATTTTAACGCAAAACATTTTAATGCCGCACTTACCGAATATGCAAAACGCACCCGCAGGCTAGGCGGAATTTGAACGCAAAATTTGAGGGGAGAACCGCAATGAAGCTAAGAATAATATCGTCATTGGTGGGTCTGGTAATTTTGGGCGTGGTTTTAGCCTTTATTAATACAATTCTTTTCAATTTCGTAATCGCTTTTATTAGCGTAGTCGCTCTTTTTGAAATGCTTAGAGCGACCAACTGCATCAAGAATAAGGCGCTGACTGCGCTTGCATTTTCAATTTCCTTGATGTTCCCTTTTGCAAGGGCAAGCTTGGTGCAAGCCTATGCGGGACAAATTCTGTTTGTTTTCTTTATTCTATTTTTTCTGATATTAATAAGAAATTCGACTACAACACGCATTGAGCAAACCTCAATGATATTTATGTTTAGCGTATTTATTCCGCTGTTTTTCTCGTGCGCAGTGTTCATGCGCGACCTTTACGGCCCCGTTGCAGGCAGCTTTTACTTGTTGCAAGCGTTAGGCTCGGCATGGCTGTGCGACACTGGTGCGTATTTCGTCGGAAGAAAATTTGGCAAGACAAAGCTTGCGCCGATAGTCAGCCCGAAGAAAACGGTTGAAGGTGCGATTGGCGGCCTTGTGGTAGGCACAATTTTTCTAGAGCTGATTGCATTAGGATTTGCTTGGTTTATGTCTCGTTTTGGCGTAAACGTGCAGATAAACTATCTGCTGCTTGGCTTAATAACGCCGATTTGCGGCATTCTAGGTATGCTTGGCGACCTTTCGGCGTCGGTCATCAAGCGGCAATTTAATGTCAAGGATTACGGCACAATCATGCCTGGGCATGGCGGCATTATGGATAGGTTTGATTCAGTGCTTTTCACGCTGCCGTCGGTGTTTATAATTACGAATTACGCAAAAATCATCACAATACTTTAGCAGTTTCCGTAATGTTCACATATCCTTTCGCATTTTTTCATATATTCGGAGTAGAATAATCTGGATTGGATTTGTTGAAAATTCCTAACTTTGTTTTAGGTGGTAAAAAGATGAATAAAATTGCACTTTTGGGCTCAACAGGCTCGATAGGCCAGCAGAGCCTTTCCGTGTGCAGATTTTTAAAAATTCCCGTGGTTGCGCTTGCTGCAAATTCAAACGTGAAGCTGCTTGCAGAGCAGGCTAAGGAGTTTCGTCCTAAGCTTGTGGCAATTGGCGACGAAAAACTGTATTCAAAGCTAAAATTGGCTCTAGAGGGTCTAGATGTCCAGATTATTGCAGGAAAAGACGCTGTTTGTGCGGCGGCAATCTGCGAGGAAGCTGACATTGTAATCAATGCGGTGGTCGGAATTGCGGGTCTACGTCCCGCGCTTGCGGCGATTGAAGCTAAAAAGACATTGGCGCTTGCAAACAAAGAATCCCTAGTTGTAGGTGGCTTGCTTGTCACAGCGGCTGCGAAGCGTAACGGCGTGCCAGTGATACCTGTGGACAGCGAACATTCAGCGATTTTTCAATGTATGCGAGCAGGCACACGCGAGGACGTGCGCAGCGTGATTCTGACAGCTTCTGGCGGGCCGTTTTTCGGCAAAACCACCGAGGAGCTGCGCGATGTTAAGGTTGAGGACGCATTGCGCCACCCCAACTGGAACATGGGCAGAAAAATCACAATTGACTGCGCAACGATGATGAACAAGGGCTTGGAGTTAATCGAAGCAATGTGGTTCTTTTCGCTTTCGCCAGAACAAATCGAGATTGTCGTACATCGTCAAAGCGTGCTGCACTCCGCTGTCGAGTTCCTCGATGGCTCTATAATCGCACAGCTTGGCGCTCTTGACATGCGAAACGCCATACAGTATTCGATTACATACCCGCGCCACCTGCCGCGAGGCGGCAATCGCCTTTCGCTGACAGAGCTTGGCTCACTCACATTTGACAAGCCAGATTACGAGACGTTCAAATGCCTTTCCGTGTGTGTTGAAGCCGCAAAAATGGGCGGACTTGCACCTTGCATAATCAACGGTGCGAACGAGCAAGCGGTTGAGCTTTTCTTGGAAGGCAAAATTGGATTTTTGCAGATTGGTGAGCTAGTGGAGGCAGCACTTGATTCTGTGAAACCTAAAAGCTACTTCACCTTGGAAGATGTTGAAAATGCGGACGCTACAGCGCGCGAATATGTGCTTAAAAATTTTGAGTTTAGGGGTACTGTAACACAAAAAAGGTTGTGATGACATGAATATTCAAGGCATAATTAACGGCATATTAACCAACGGACCGCAAATCTTAATTGCAATATTGGTGTTCGGGCTTTTGATTTTCTTTCACGAGCTCGGGCATTTTCTCACTGCGAAGTGGGCGGGAATCAAGGT
>JAVBKH010000063.1:0-14233 GCA_031554155.1 Oscillospiraceae bacterium | reverse complement strand
ACGCTTCAACAGTATTCGTATGGCTTTTTTAATGATTGCAGGAATTATTACTTTTTTTGGTTTCCGCCTAAAATGGTTTGATTTTAAGCCGCCTATATTAGTTTTTATCATAAGTGTGGTTGCGTTTGCGATTGTCGGAGTTTTGCTGTTCATGCTTAACAGAGTTGACCAAGAAGAAGCAGACGCCGCACCCGTTAACGCTAAACTTGTTTTTCGCCGCGAATATTCGCGCTATTACTTAATCTGCGCATTGTTTGGAGCAAGAAAACAGATTATGCTTGTCTACAGTCCGTGGTTGTTG
This sequence comes from Oscillospiraceae bacterium, assembly GCA_031554155.1. Classification (GTDB taxonomy): domain Bacteria; phylum Bacillota; class Clostridia; order Oscillospirales; family Ruminococcaceae; genus WRAV01. The sequence goes on along the minus strand of JAVBKH010000063.1, from coordinate 13,932 downwards.
ATAGAGCTGCTTGATTTTAAAGCGGATACAATGTCGATTTTGGCGGTAATTGGCTCGTTAATAGGCATCTTTTTTATGCCTATTGTAGGCAAATGGATAGACCGCTTTGGCGTTCGCAAGGTAATGATGGCAGAGGCGCTAGCCTTTGTGGGCATCTATGTTGCTTACGGTTTTTTGAGCAAGTGGGTTAACGCTAATGTAGTTGCAATGACGGGTATAGTTATGCTGCTTGTCTATTTGCTGAATATTGTTGACAAAATGTCAGCACAGTTCGGAATGGTAAGGTCAATATATATGCGCTCAATAGCCGTTGTGCCCGAAGATGTAACTCCTTCGCTATCCCTTGGAATGAGCATTGACCATGTTGTGGCAATTGCAGGCTCGTTTGTTTGCGGAATCATCTGGTTTAGGTTTGGCCCAGAGTATGTTTTCATTATTGCAGGCGTAATGTCGCTATTAAACCTTATTGTTGCACGGGGAATCAAGCTCGACGAAAACAATGCAGAGAAAATATAATGGCGCATTTCATAGTCAAAGACTAAACTAATCCGACATTTTTGACTGTAATAATTGTGAGCACCTTGATTGATGTTAAAATATTAGGGGCACAATCTGGAGAGACTGACACCTTTTGATTGCTTCCCTTGAACGCAAGCTCATAATATCCATTGGGATTAGTTGTAAATTCTTGTAAAGATGTTAACGGGATTTTATCCTTGCCTAAAATAAAAACACCATTTTGAAGCCGCAAAGATATTCCAAGTCCTCCAAGGTCGAGGTCAAGTTCATTCAAGTTTTTTGGGAAATTCTTTCCAAGCTGATAATCACAGAATATATCTAGCAGCAAATTCACGTCTTTTTTATTGGGAAGAAGCGTAAAATCAATAATCTTGAGACTGTTTTTAATTTGAATATTAATAAAAATTGACGTAGGGTTAACTTTTGCGTAGTTCTTCGCCGTTATTTTTTCAATCGTAGAGAAATGGTACGATTGTATGCCTTTATTTGTATCAACTTCGATACCGTATTGATAAACGGTAATTGTTGATATTTTGCTTCCAAAAAATAATGCCGCCGATTTTTCTGGCGTAATTACGCCTAATTTTGTTCCAAGCTCCGCCATAAGTTTAACCTCTCCATTTTGTCCTAAGCATTCAAGTTTACTATGATATTCTAACACAAAAGCAAGTATATAGCAAAAGGTAAACAGGCGGTGACAATCGGCCTTTTTCTTTTCGATAAAATTTTGCAGAGTAAATATTTTTTATAATATAAGCTAATATTTTGGATGGAGATGATTTATTTTGTTCAGCGCAGACGACTTAAAGCTAATGTACAACGCAATGTTTAACAGAAAATCAGTGAGAAAATATGAAGATAAACCCCTTGATAAATCGGAACTGGAAGCTTTAATGCAAAAAGTTAATGACCTTGAGTCCTCGTCGCATGTGTTCAAGCTTTTAAGCCCAAGCCAAGTTAAGGGTATTGTATCGGCAAAGGCGCCGCATTTTCTTGCAGTTTATACAAACAGCGACGATAGTGCTGTAGTTGATGCTGGGTATAAGTTGCAGCAGATAGATTTATGGTTATCCGCAAATGGATATGGAAGCTGTTGGCTAGGTATGCCGCACCCTGTTGCCGAGATGAAAACTGCTAACGGGTTACAATATGTTATAATGCTTGCCTTTGGTAAGCCATCAGAGCCGCTTCACCGCGAGCGGACAGAACAATTTAAGCGCAAATCATTATCAGAAATCACTGACATTAAAAGTGCTGATAAACTGCTTGAGCCTGTGAGGATTGCGCCGTCAGCGACTAACCGTCAGCCGTGGTTTTTGTCGGGAGATGAGCAAAAAATACGACTTTACAAAAAGCAGGATAACTTCATCGCAAGCAAATTACTGGGAGAAATGACCGAGATTGATATGGGAATTGCACTGTGTCATCTTTGGCTTTCGGCGCTTGAACTAGAAAGCTTTGCTGGGTTTGAGCTTGAAAAAAATGCGAGCTAAGTTCGGGGTTACGACTACATTAGGACAGTTTTGCTGAACAAGTAAGGCATTTCAAGATATTGAAAAGGGCAGAGGCTTTAAGCTTCTGCCCTTTATTTATGCCCTTGGATTGACGCAAACGGTCAGTATTTATTTGACAATGACATTCCCATTCGATTATTAGTCTGACTATTGTATGAGCCAAATTCCTGACTAGAAGACATACCACCTTCTTTTAGCTTGAACTGTCTCACAAGTGCTGCAAGCATATCTGACTGGCCACTCATTTCCTCCGACGCTGCGGCTGACTGTTCAGCGGTGGCACTGTTTTGTTGAACAACTTGGGTTACTTGTTCAATTCCGTTGTTAATTAACTTAATACTTTTTGACTGCTCCTCGGAGGATTTTGCTATATCGTTAATAATTTTTGCACTTTCATTTATTCCCGAAACAATCTCTTCAAGCGAAAGCGCAGTTTCTCCTGCAATTCTCGCGCCAAGCTCTGCCTTTTCAATTGAATTGGCAATTAGACTGCCTGTGTCCTTTGCGGCATCTGCACTTTTTGCTGCAAGGTTTCTAACTTCCTCAGCAACAACGGCGAAGCCCTTGCCGTGTTGTCCTGCTCTAGCAGCTTCAACAGCCGCATTTAAAGCAAGAATATTTGTTTGGAAGGCGATGTCGTCAATGACTTTTATAACCTTATTAATACTTTGGCTTGCTTCGTTAATTTCTTTTACTGCATTCATCATTTGACCCATTTGTGAAGAGCCTTTTTGTGCATTATTCTTGATACTTTCGGAAAGCGCGGCAGCTTGAGCTGCCATTGTAGCGTTTACTTGAGTTTTTTCCGCAATTCCACCTATCGAATCAGATAGCTCAGTTACGGAAGAGGCCTGCTCGGTTGAGCCTTGAGCCAATGATTGTGCGCCATCGGCGATTTGCTTTGAGCCTGTTGCAATTTGAATTGTGGATTCTGTAATCTGCGACATGATTTGGTGATTTGTTTCAACCATGTGCTTGAGATTTAGGTTAAGCAAATCTTTTTGTGTTCTTGGTCTCACTTCGACTGTTAAATCTCCGTCGGCCACTAGCGAGACCATATGCGCCTGTGACTTTATACTATCAACCATAGTAGAAAAGGCATTGGCTAAATCCCCAATTTCATCTTTTGTATGTATATCAAGAGATATATCCACATCACCGTCTGCCAAACTTTTTGAGCCACTTACAAGTTGGCTTGTGCCTTTGGTTATTGATTTTGCTACAATATTTGACAACACGATTGAGAATATAATCGCAATAAGCAGGCCAGAAATGGCAATGATTATTGTCGTCTGCAATGCGTCACTTGCTGCTTTTTCGCGAACAGATAGCAGTGATTCTTCCATTTGTATGCCATTGTTTATTAAAGCACGTAGTTGGTCCATTGACTCTTTTCCCAACTTTTTCTGCTCATTTGCAATAACATCGTCAATGCTTCCTGTGCGCCTTAGCTCAATTGCCGACTCCATTACTTTTATAAAATCCTGCTGCTGCGCCTTGATTTTGGACAAATTATCCCCTTGAGCAGAGTTGTCGGAGGTAAGCTTGGAAGTGGTTTCCCATGCGGCTGTGAAGTCACTCTGGCCAGATTTATACGGGTCGAGGAACGAATCGTCGCCAGCAATCAAAAATCCTCTTTCTCCCGTCTCAATATTAATTAGCGAAGTGAGTATATCGTGGTATGACAACATTACTTGATAAGTATGCGTATTTTGCTTATTTGCTGCATTAATTGCAAAAACGTTGCTTAAAAAGATAACGACCAAGGCCGCAATTATAATTATTATAACAATAAATGAGGTAAGAATTTTTCTCCCGATTTTCATATTAGCAAACAATTTATACATTTGTGGTGCCCTCCTTTATTTTGTCTAATAATGTTGGTTTAATATGCGTAGAATATTAATCTGCTTACCTAACTCAAGTATTTTCGGAATTATTTTGCTACAAGTTTATCAATCGTTTTAATAATTAATAAGTGAGGCATACGATTCATCCCCTCTCAAAATAGTCACAAATTTAAATATAATATGCAAAAATATAAATTTGTACATTTATCTTTGTTACCAGAATACCACTAAATGAAAATAATTACAATAATAAAATAAAAAATTGTGGTTCAAATAAAACCACAATTTTTTAAGTTGCAAATATAGCGAAAGTTGCCGCTTTTTTTCACTTACCAATATACCTAACACGCAGACCTAAAAAGCCCTCATTATTGTATTGGTGAAATTTCCATGCATTTTAATGCTTTTCACCTTTGTTTTTGCGGTTAATCCATTCTGTAGCTGAATCCATTGCCGCTCGACAGCCGTTTGTGCTGTCCAAAGCGTTAAGCATAACGAAGTCGTGGATAATCGCCTGAAAACGCACCGCTGTAACTTCCACACCCGCTTCGCGAAGTTTTCGGGCGTATGCTTCTCCTTCGTCGCGCAAAACGTCGGCCTCTCCGATTAAAATCATTGCGTCGGGCAATCCGCGCAGTTGCTCGGTTGTTGCCTTAAGCGGGGAAGCCGTTATTTGTTTTCGCGCTTCTTCGGATTCTGTGTATTGGTCCCAGAACCACATCATACCTTTACGATATAAATAGTAATCAGTTGCAAATTCCAAGTATGATGGGGTGTCAAAATAAGCGTTTGTTACGGGGTAAAACATCAATTGCTTGTGGATTTTTGGGCCATTTCTAAGTTTAGCCATAATAGTCATCACGGTTGCCATATTTCCGCCGACACTATCGCCCGCAACAGTCAAGGTATCAAAATTCATGTCCCATTTCATTTGTTTTGCTATTTCTGGCAACCAGTTTAAAATGGCGTAGCATTGTTCAATTGCTGTTGGATATTTCGCTTCTGGTGAAAGGCTATATTCGGGAAATATGATGACGGAGTTAGTGCGTGAGCCTAACTCACGGACTAGCTTATCGTGCGTATGTAGATTGCCAAAAACCCAACCTGCGCCGTGTATATAAAAAATAACGTTGGGTGTGCCTGTAACGTTTTTGGGCTTTACATGGTGTAAATTGATTGTTCCATATTCCCCAGTATTTATTTGTACTGTTGAAATGTCGGCAGGATATTTGAAAACAGGGGAGTCTTGCGCTTTATTAAGAACCATTCGGCCTTGTTCGGGTGGCAATTCAAAAATCAGCGGCGGCTTTGAACTGGCATCACATACTTGTTCGGCAGCTTTTTCCAGTTGTACAAGTCTTTTCATAAAACTGTTACCTCCATAGTTAAATATTACTATGGATAGTTTATGCATTTTATCTCGTTGTTGATATGTTTTACATTAACCTGTTACAGCATGTTTTTTAGCGCAGAAAAATGGGTAAACTTGCGTAGTTGCCTCGCAAGATTTTTTCATTGATACAAATATCAATTTTCTTTGTAAATATTGGCCCACCAAATACAAATGTGTGATATTCGCCGTTTTCACCGCAAATATCAGCGCCACTTTTTTCTATTGCATCAACTAAGTCTAGGCTCAATGTCTTCCCTAAAAAAGAATCCGACAATCGCGTGGTGTCAACAGTTGTTATCATCGCAGAAAAGCCTGAATTGATAAACTCATATACTAATTTTTTTCTGTCTTCTTTCCAAAGCGGAAAATACGGAGTTAATCCTACTTTTTCGCACCGAGCCGAGCACCATTCAAGATGCCCCTCAATGTCAATGTCCCCAAAAACGCAGACTTCTGCACCTTCGTTTTTTGCCTCAATAAGGGCTTTTTCGAAGTTGCTTTCGTATTCTTCGCCCGAAGTTTTAATTAGCTGTATTGGTATTGACAAGGAATCCGACACTTGATTCAAAATATTTGTTGGTATTCCGTGAAACCATGACCTTTGCAAGTCGGTGTTGTATGTTGTTATTAATTTGTGGGGCAAAAGTCCGCTATTAATCGCTCTGTGTGTCGCAAGAACGCAATCTTTTCCACCGCTATAAGAAGCGATAAATTTCTTTCCAACGTATTCTTTCAAGTTCAAATTCCTCTATTTAGAATAGCATAAATTAGTTTCATGTCGACAGACTTGCGAATATTTTCAGCGATTCGGTCGAACTCCGAATCCACAACATCGGACAACGCGAGATTTTTTCCACTGTACAAGTCGTCTTCCTCTGGAAGATTGAATTCAAAATAGGGGACAATCCCTGCAACTGGACGTTCGGTTATATTTTCAAGAATTGTTTTTCCTTCATCAAATAATTCGAGATTACCCTTAAAACGGTTTACAATCGTGGCTTTTATAAAATTGGCATCATCGCCTAGCAACTTGATTGTGCCATATAGTGAGGCAAAAACTCCTCCTCTATCAATATTAGAGACGAGTATCACAGGCGATTTTGCAATTTTTGCAACTCCCATATTAACAATGTCGTCGTTGTTTAGGTTAAGCTCGCAGGGACTACCTGCTCCTTCAATCACGATAATATCATACTCCGAGGCAAGAGACTTATACGCAAAAGTGATATGTTTTTTTAACTTTTGCTTTATTGTTTTAAAATTATAAGCATTAATTATGTCAAACGGCTTGCCGTCAAGAATTACTTGAGTTCCATTTCGAGATTGAGATGGTGATAAAACAACAGGATTCATTCTAGAATCTGCCTCAATTTTTGCCGCTTTAGCCTGTAGTAGCTGCGAAATTGCAATTTGCTGCTCGTTTTTAATTACGGCGGTGTTTGACGTCATATTTTGAGACTTGAAGGGAGCCACTTTATGGCCATCTTGAGCGAATATTCGGCATAGTGCCGTAGTTAAGATTGTTTTGCCTACCCCTGATGCAGTTCCTTGAATCATGATTGACTTTGCCATATTTTGCTCCTTTGATATTTTATTCACTAAACAATAATAACATAACTTTACAAATAAATACAGATTTTGCATGTAAAATATTATCGTTTAATTTATAACATAGAAATAGCGGCAATAGTTTTTTCTACTGCCGCTATAATTTTCTCTATCTGACAATCCAATATGTTATATTTCGGCGATATTTATGCGCCCGTTTTCAACTTGCATACTGGAAGGGGATAGCAAGTTAAACACAAGACGTGCTTGCGGATAATTGCATGGGGTTTCAACTATAACGCTACCCGAAAGGCTAATACGTCCTCCATCAGTTGCGTAAAATCGCTCGGTTTGTAGTGTATGCGAAGAACGGGAAAGCTCAAGCTCTATTGAAACGGGCTCCGAGCATGGTTGTAATTGCGTAAGTTCAAAGCGAAAGCTGACCACGAATCTACTGCAACTTGGCAGTAGAATTTTTGTGTTGCCTAATGGCCACAGCTCAATACATGTACAACTAGATGGACGTTTGCGTAATGGCAACGCGCTGTCTTTGCACCACAAACAGGAATCGGCTTCAAATACTGAACACCGCTTCCTTGGAATGCTCACCACGCAGCAGCAATCTTTTTCATGTTCTGGGGGAGGGCAAGGCGGGTGAGGCGGACACGGTTGCGGACACATTTTTGGCAAAGCATCTAGCGCCTTTTCCATTTTCTTCTTCAATATAAGTTGCGTATCGGAAATTGCGTCAACAAGCTCTGATACGCTTTTGTTGACTTCAAGAATTTTTTCAATATGCGAATTGCGGTCATGATGTTCAAGACATTCAAGCACATATCTTATTTTTTCACTTTCAGCTTCAAGTATATGGCTTAATGCTATCTCCTCCATTGCTATAGAGGCTAGAATCATATTAATAGCCTGTTCACGCGTTAAACAAGGGTCAGGAGTTGGAAATTCTGGTAACGACAAATGCACTCACCTCCGCTGATATTATATTCAAGCCACCGAGGTTATGTGTTTTATTGGCAAGTCGACCATCATTAACATATAATGATGTGTTGCAGCTTTGCAATAATAATTATTAGGAGATGCTGTATTTGTCACAACCATCTTTTCCGAATAATCCGCCTATCACTAGAGATGACGCGGTAAACCAAATATTATCTTCCATCGCAATGGAAGAACTTGGCTTGAGCCACATTATTAACGCGGAAGGTGAAAAGCTCCAGTATGTGTTGGGCACAATCCCTGGTATAACAGGCCCAGGCGCTACTATCGGCGATTTACTTGACACGAACAAAAGCATTCAAAATATGCTTGAAACTTTATCGTATAACCAACTGTTTCTAAAATCTAAAATGACACAAGCACTTGCTTCTTCAGAGATGCAAGGCCCAACAGGCCCAACAGGCGCGACTGGCGCGACTGGTCCATCTGGCGGACCAGCGGGCGCGACTGGCGCCACTGGTGCAACAGGTGCGACTGGCGTAACTGGTGCGACTGGCGTAACTGGTGCGACGGGGGCAGACGGCGCAGTAGGCGCAACAGGAGTGACTGGAGCTACAGGCGCAACTGGAGTGACTGGTACAACTGGCGCAACTGGCGCAACTGGAGTAACTGGGGCTACGGGAGCAACGGGCGCGACCGGAGCAACGGGCACAACAGGACTTGTAGGAGCAACTGGCACAGCAGGCGCGACGGGTGCAACAGGTGCGACGGGTGCAACTGGAGCAACTGGCATAACTGGCGCAACTGGTGCAACAGGCGTAACTGGCGCAACAGGAGCAACGGGCACCAATGTCACCGCAACAACCGCATTTGCCACAAATAGTGGTGCTGCAATTGGCGTTCTTCTTGCAGGAACTATTGTTCCACTGCCAAATAATCAAATAATCCCAAGTGGAATCACTGTAGACGGTACAAACTCTGTATTTACAATTGCGACAGCGGGAATTTATCGTCTTTCCTACTTTGTCAATACAACCGTTTCGCTTTTGATGAGCACAAGACTTCTGATTAATGGCGTGGGGAATACGGCTTCCACCGTTGCGCCTATCGTCGGCTTATCTGGGTTTTCAAACGAAATCTTGCTAAATGTTGCAGCAGGAACAACTGTTTCTCTGCAATTATTTGGCTTAATAACAACCGCAACTCTATTGACTGGAGCAGGCGCATCTCTCATGATTGAGCGATTAAGTTAGGAGGTGACAAAATGTCTCAACCGCAATTTCCAATTAATCCTCCTGTAGACAGGGGCGATGTAATCAATCAAGTTATATCTTCAATCGCGTCTGAGGAATTGGCTCTTAGTCACGTATTAAATGCACAGGGTGAGGCTATCCAGTACGCTATAGGCACAATAACTGGGCTTGAGGTCGGCAGCACTGTGCAAGATGTTCTCGACACGAACAAAAGTGTCACAAATATTTTAGACAGCACACTGGAAAATCAAATTTTATTAAATGGCAAGCTTGTCAGCGCTTTGCAAACTCCGACTATTATCGGCGCAACAGGCGCAACTGGGGCGACTGGCGCAACAGGCTCTGCAACTGGCATTACCGGCGCAACAGGCACAACGGGTGCAACAGGTGAACAAGGTGCAACGGGTGCAACTGGTGCAACAGGCGGAGCATCTACTGTGACTGGGGCAACGGGCGCAACAGGCTCAACTGGAGCACAAGGCGCAACGGGTGCAACTGGACCACAAGGCGCAACTGGTGTGACCGGCCTCACAGGTGTGACGGGTGCAACTGGCGTAACAGGTGCAAATGGCTTACAAGGTGCAACTGGCGCAACGGGACTCACTGGCGCGACTGGCGCAACGGGCGTGACTGGCGCAACGGGAGCAACAGGTGCAACTGGCGCATCTGGCGCAACAGGTGCAACGGGAGCAACAGGCACAATCGGACCTAATCCATCTGCAACGGCAGGGTTTGCCGCCAATACGTCAGGCGCATCTATATTGGTTTTACTTGGCGGTACTGCTATTCCTTTGCCAAATTCACAACTGTTTTCCGCAGATATTGTCCCAAATGGAGCAAACACAGTGTTTACTGTGAATACTGCGGGTAACTATCGCATTTCGTACCACGTTAATGTCACGGCGGCTCTCTTAATTGGAACACGTGTATTAATTGGCGGGGTTGCAAATTCGGCGTCGACTGTGAATGCAGTTTTGTCACTGACGCAGTTTTCAAACGAAATTGAGGTCAACCTTGCGGCAGGCACTACCATAGAGCTGCAAATGTTCACATCTCTTATCGGTACGGCTGTACTGCTCAACAATGCAGCAGGCGCATCTCTCATGATTGTGCGTTTAAGCTGATAGCGAAACTTATTGGTGATTAGCTTAAAATTTTTCGGCTTATCAAAAGTATTTTATAATTTATAAATCAACAGCCTGAGCAATTTTGCTCAGGCTGTTTGTATTACCTATAGATTTTCAGCAACTACAGCTTTATATTCTTTCAGTTCGGGGTAAATCTCTTCCTTCAATGGGTTGCGCTTGAACTTAGAAATTCTGTAGAAATGATATACTAGCACAGCAATGTTGGAAAGCAGCGCAAGTGAGGACACTACCATGAGAACTGTTGTGTTGTGCGAGGATTTGACCGCAAATGCTGAATCACTGACGAACGCGGGCACGCTCATTGTGAACATCATCCAAAAGGCCAAGGTTTGTGCGCGATGTTGCAACCAAGCGCCTTTTTTGAGGAAGAAATGCGGAATTGTGCAGGAAATAAGCAACGCAGCGCCTGCATAGAAGCTGTGGTCAGACACGCAGTTGTAAACATACGCAAAATTCCAAAGGTCATATGCAATAATCCAGAACCACAGCATGTCGGGCCAAATCATGTCTCTGCTGCGTCCTTTGCCTACACGTATACCCATCCAACCAGAAATCGTGATTATGTTGAGCAAGCCTGCAATACCGTTCATGATATTCCATGGGCCACCAATCATTGTAACACCATCAATGAAGCCATTCATTCCCGAAACTTGGAAATCACGGATAACTGCCTCTAGGATATTGAGCGCAAGAATTAACGGTGGGAACAATAGCCACGCCTTACTTGTCTCGCATTTTTTAATGAAGCGAATTGCCATAAAGCCCAAACAGCCTGCAAGTGCAGAATAAACTTTTACCCAATGAAACCAAGTGCCTGTACTTGAGCCATCTCCTGCCGTTGTTGGCCACACAAAAATTGTGAGCACCAATGGTACAGCCACAAAGAAAAATAGTGAAAGCCATTTGTTTGCGCGAGCAATCTCGTTTAAAAGAACTAGCCCACCTGTTACCACAAGCCACATTATGCCCGTTTGCCACGTCAATGCTTCAAACAACATAGGTATATCCTCCAGTATTATAATATTTTACGGTCGCTTTTTAGCAAGCTACAATTTCCTTGATAAGAAAATCTTTTCCAGACACCCTTTCTATGACTAACTTTGTATTTTCAAGAATTGTTCCGTCCACGGCGGCGGGGTAGCAAGCCTCGATATATTGCGGCACAACGGGCGAATCTTCGCCAATTTGCAAGACGAGCTTGTCAACCTGTGATACGCCGTTTTTTTCGACTACGCTTAAAACTTTTTTTACAACATGGTACATAATTCCAAGCTCATGCAATTAAATCACCTAATTCATTTGAAAATTCGCGTAAGCTTCTTGGCAGCAATCTTGACCTTGCGCTTTAACACCTGCTTGACAACGATAGGCTTTAAGTCCTCAAATGCAACGCCTGCGCTGTCGTAAACACGCTCAAGTGAAATAGCGTCGAACTTACACCTTGTTGTGCAAAGCCCGCAGCCCACGCAGAGAAATTCATCTACGAACGTTGCGCCACAGCCAATGCAACGTTCGGTTTCTTTTTTCATCTGCTCCTCGGTGAACGTCACGCGAGTATCTTTAAATATTGCTTTTGTATGTGTTTTTTCAGCAGAATTTGGTGTTTGTCTTGCTTGTGCGTCAAAGCCTTCAAGAACTACATTCGTTTTGTCTAAGGATATATACTCTTTTCGGTCACGTCCGATTACTAGACTTTGACCAGGGTGTACGTATCTATGTATTGATATTGCGCCCTCTTTGCCCAAGGCTATGGCGTCAATTGCAAATTTTGGGCCAGTCAACGCGTCTCCGCCTACAAAAACGTCTGGTTCTGCTGTTTGCAGGGTAACGAGGTCAGCCTTGATGGTTTTGTTTGCGTTTAGCTCAATTTTGCTTCCATCAAGCAAATTACCCCAACTAATCGCTTGCCCAACGGACATCAGAACATGGTCGCAGTTAACTATCATGGTTTCTTCTTCGTTGTAGCTTGGGTTAAACTTTCCGTTACCATCAAAAACCGACGTGCATTTTTTGAATTCAACGCCAACCACGCGGTTATCTTCAACGACAATGAGTTTTGGTGCCCAAGAATTATTTATAGCAATATTTTCATGGAGCGCTTCTTCAATTTCTTCTGGTAATGCTGGCATTTGTTCGCGGCTTTCAAGGCAGAACATGTCTACGCTTGAAGCTTCTACGCGAATTGCAGCGCGCGCTACATCTATGGCCACATTTCCGCCACCGATTACGACTACCTTGCCATGAAGCTTGATGTCCTCGCCAAGATTTACTTTGCGCAGGAAGTCAACGCCAGTCACAACGTTATTAGCGTTTTCGCCATCAATCCCAATTTTTCGGCCAGCTTGTGCGCCAATTGCCAAGTAAAAAGCTTCGTATCCGTCTGCTCGTAGGTCATTTAAGCTTATGTCCTTGCCTACCTCAACACCCATATTAAACTCTACGCCAAGCTCTTTCAAAACATCAATTTCAGCGTTAATAACGTCTTTTTCAAGCCTAAATGATGGTATTCCAAGTGTTAGCATACCGCCTAAAGCGTTTTCTTTTTCAAAGACTGTTACCTTGTAGCCTTCGACGGCCAAATAGTATGCACAGCTAAGCCCAGATGGGCCAGAACCCACGACTGCAATTTTCTTGTCAAAGTCATGCTTTTTCCTCGGCACAAATCGACGTGCGGTGTTCAAATCTTGTTCTGCAATAAATTTTTTGATTTCGTCTATAGCGATAGGCTCGTCAATGTCGCCTCTTGTGCAGGCGGATTCGCAAGCTCGCGGGCAAATTCGACCGCAAACAGCGGGGAAGGGATTATTTTTTTTGATTAGCTCAAGCGCATCGGTGTATTGACCTTGTGCTGCAAGCATTATGTAGCCTTGAACAGCGATATGAGCGGGACATTCGCTTTTGCACGGACTTGTTCCCGTTGCAACAACATTTTTGCGATTTGTGCGATAATCATGGTTCCACTTTTCAGAACCCCACTCTGTGTCTCTGGGGGTCTCGTCGCGAGCAAGTGAGTCAACTACAGGGGTTTTAGAGCAAACCTTTTGCCCAAGCTGCAAAGCGTTGACAGGGCAGTGCTCGACGCATTCGCCACATGCCACACATTTGTCTTTGTCTACCTTAGAAACATAATTCGAGCGCACCATGTCCGCATTAATAAACATTTCAGCCGTTCTAAGCGATAGGCAAGAGCAACCGCAACAATTGCAAATTGCGTGGGTTTTGCCAGAGCCGTCTAGGTTTGGAATTTGGTGCATAAGCCCATTTTCTTCGGCTTTTCTGATTACCTCAAAGGCTTCCTCGCGAGTAACACTGCGACCTCTGCCAGTTCGTATGTAATATTCTGCCGCATGGCCCATTTGAATGCACATGTTTTCTTTTAGGTGTCCGCAACCCTCGCCCATTGATTCACGCACTGTGCGGCAAGCACAGTCAGAAACGGAAAAAATTGTGTTGTCGTTGAGATATTTTGAGACTTCCTCGTAAGAAGCTCGTCGTGACTCGCCGTCGACTGCGCTTTCGATGGGAATGACACGCATTAGCCCAACACCAACAGGGAAACTGCCCGCTGTTTTAGGCCCACGGACTTTGCCATAAGCATCAAAGGCTTCGGCAATTTGAGGGAATTTTCTCACGTTTTCAAGGTTGTTGACCATCATTTCCATGATGCCAGGTACCCATATGTCGTACCAAAACTTGTCAACACCGTCAATCTCGTTGACAAAGCAGACACCCGCGTCAGCAAGCTCCAGTAAAAGC